>DASSEA010000496.1:0-2616 GCA_035696805.1 Casimicrobiaceae bacterium | reverse complement strand
GAAACACGATCGGCGCGCCCGACTTCCATTCGCGCGGCATCACCTCTCGCTGGCGGGCGCGCCATTCGTCGAGTGAGCGCAGGATCCACGCTGTGCGCTCGACGAGCGCCTCCTCGATGGCGCGAAGCGCGATCCAGCGTGGCGCGCGCACGGTGAGGCCGTCGAGATCGACGCCCATGCCGATCGAACGACGGCGCGCGCGAATCAATCGGTAAGCGACGGTTCGCCCGGCGAGCGTGACCCGTCGCGCCTGCGACGGTGCGCGTGCGCGCGTGGCCTCGCTCATCCGGTGCGTTCAGCGGGGCCGAGCCGCGCCACTTCGCCCTCGATCCATTCTTCTACGGCCTGCATCAGTTCCGCCGGGTTCAACGTGCCCGGCGCGATCGGCTGGCCCACCGACATCGTGACGATGCCCGGCCGCTTGCCCGTGAAGCCCTTCGGCCACAACCAGCCGGCGTTGTGCGCGATCGGAAGGATCGGCACCTGCATTTCGATCGCGAGGCGCGCCGCGCCGGTCTTGTACCGAACGCGCCGGGTGACGGGAATCCGCGTGCCCTCGGGATAGAGAATGATCCAGAAACCCTGCGCGAAGCGTTCGCGTCCCTGACTCGAGATCTGAATCATCGCATCCTGGCCGGCCTGTCGGTCAATGGTGATCGGCGAGGCGAGCCGGAACGCCCACCCGAAGAACGGCAATGACAACAGTTCCTTCTTCGCCACGTACGCGAGGGGCGGGAGGTAGCGCGACAGGAACAGCGTCTCCCACGTCGAGCTGTGCTTGCACGCGACGATGTGCGGCGTGTGCGGGACGTTCTCGCCGCCGATGACGCGGCTTCGGATGCCGCAGATCCAGCGCGCCGCCCACAGGTTCATCGCGCACCAGAACGTGATGTAGCGGTAGCGCGGAACGCGCGGCAGCCACGCGAGCAGCATGACCGACAGCGCATACAGCGGCGTGACGATGATCTGGAACAGCGCAAACGCGAGCGAGCGAAGCGCCGAGGCCATCGGTGACGCGCGCCGTCAGTCGCCGGCGAGGAGCGCCGATGCGGCGAACGCGAGATCGGGGAAGATCACCGTGTTCTTCGGGAACCCGCCGTCACGCAGCGTCTTCTCGCCCTTGCCGGTCAGCACGAGCATCGGCTGCGCTCCGACCGTTTCGGCCGCCTGCAGATCGCGCAATCCGTCGCCGACGCAGGGGACGCCGGCCAGGCCGACGTTGAAGCGCACGCCGATCTCCTGCAGCATCCCGGCGCGCGGCTTGCGGCATTCGCAGCGCGAATCGGCGGTATGCGGACAGAAGAAGATCGCGTCGATGCGGCCGCCCGCGTGCGCGAGCGCGCGATGCATCTTGTCGTGAATCGCGTTCAGCGTCGCGAAATCCAGCAGGCCGCGTCCGACCCCCGACTGGTTCGTCGCGACGACGACGCGATAGCCGGCGTGGTTCAACCGCGCGATCGCTGCGAGGCTGCCGGGTATCGGCCGCCATTCGTCCGGCGCCTTGATGAACTGGTCGCTGTCGTGGTTGATGACGCCGTCGCGGTCGAGCACGATCAGTCGGGCGGCGCGGGTCGCGACGACGGCGTCGGAGGCGAACTGGACCATCGATCGTCAGGTTTCCGACGCGTGCCGTGCGCGACCGTGATGTGCGTCGACGAAAGGCATCGCCGCGATCAGGCCGCGAGCTTCGAGATGTCCGCGACGCGGTTCATCGTCGATGCGACGCGCGACAGCAACGCCAGGCGATTCGCACGCACCGCGGCGTCGTCGACCATCACCATGACGTCGTCGAAAAACCGGTCGACGACAGGTTTCGCCGACGCCAGCGTGCGCAGCGCACTCGTGTAATCGCCGCTCGCGCAATGCCGGTCGACTTCCGGTGCGAGCGCCTCGAACGAATGCCACAGGTCGCGCTCGGCGCCGTCGGTCAGCCGCGCGACGTCGACGCCCGCCGCCGCTTCGCCGCCGCTCTTCTTCAGGATGTTGACGATGCGCTTGTTCGCCGCGGACAGCGCGTCGGCTTCCGGGAGCGCTTCGAACGACTTGACGGCGGCGAGCTGGTCCGGCACGACGTCGATCCGCTGCGGCCGTTGCACGAGCACCGCCTCGACCTGGTTCGCGGAGTAGCCGAGATCGCGCAGGTGACCGCGCAGCCGTTCATAGAGGAAATCGGCGAGGTCCTCGGGCACTGCGGCGTGACCGGCGACGCGGTTGAATGCCTGGAACGCGAGCCCGGTCAGCCACCGGAGCGGGAGCGGCAGCCGCTTCTCGATCAGGATGCGCAGCACGCCGATCGCCGCGCGGCGCAGCCCGAACGGGTCCTTGTCGCCGGTCGGTATCGCACCGATGCCGAAGAGACCGGCCAGCGCTTCGAGCTTGTCGGCGAGCGCCACTGCCTGCGCCACGGCGCCTTCGGGCAGCGCGTCACCGGCGTGCCGCGGCCAGTAGTGCTGCGCGATCGCATCGGCCACCGCGGCGGCCTCGCCGTCGTGCTGTGCGTAATAGCGCCCCATCGTGCCCTGCAGCTCGGGGAACTCGCCGACCATGTCGGTGACGAGGTCCGCTTTCGCAAGCATCGCGGCGCGATCGGACAGGTCGTGGTCGGCGCCGATGCGC
>DASSEA010000495.1:0-11267 GCA_035696805.1 Casimicrobiaceae bacterium | reverse complement strand
AGCGGAGTGCGCGGCCAAGCGGCATCAAGGGCTTTGGGAAAACCTCGGATTTTTTGAGCCAAATGACTCTAGCATGGGGGCGCATTGTATGCCACTGGCGCTGCGCGATCAGCCCTCGCGCGTGAGCTCCGACCACGCTTTTTCGAGACGCTTGAAGGAAACCGGCACCGGCGTGCGCCGTTCCTGCGCGAACAACGACACCCGCAACTCTTCGATCAGCCAGCGAAACGCCAGCAACCGTGGCGCGACGACGCCAGCGCGGCGCGCGGCAGCGAGGCGCTCGGCGTACCGCGCCCACCACTGTGCGACTTGCGCCGCGTGCCGTGAATCGCGGTCGGGATTGCGCGATTGCCGTTCGACGCGCCGGCCGAGCGCCTGCAGGTAGCGCGGAACATGATGGAGCATCTCCCATGGGGTCTCGCCCAGGAAGCCCGGATGCACGAGGGCGTCGCGCTGTTGCCGGATTTCCGCGGCGAGCATGCGTTGCGTCGCCGGCATCGACGACAGCGTGCGCGACAGCGCCTGGTATTCGGCGGCGATCTCGCCCAGCATCCGCAGCGCGCTCTCGGTAACCGCCGGCAGCCGCGTGCGCGCGCGCTTGACCTGCGCGGCGAACGCGTCGCGGTCGCGCGGCAGCGGATCGTCGCCGAGGTAGGCGCGATCCGCGACGGCGTCCTGGGCGTCCTGCTGCAGACGCTCGAGCGGAATCGCGCCGCGAAGCGCGAGGCCGATCGCATTCCACGCGGCCGCGTTCGCGACGATGCGCGATCGCAAATCGCCGAGTTCGAGCGCAATCAGGCGCTTGACGCCCTCGCGCGTTGCGGCGTCCGCCGCCGCGCGCGTGTCGGCCAGCTTGAGCGAAACGGCGTCCCCTTCGTCGATGAGCGCCGGGTAGCCGGTCAGGCGCTCGACGCCACGGTGCATCGTCAGCGTTTCGGGCAACTCGCCGAAAGTCCAGTCGCGAAGTCCCTTGCGCTCGAACGCCGGGCCCGCCTCCGCGAACGACAATTGCGCCGCTTCGCGCAACCGCAGCTGCAGCGCCGGAAGATCGCGATCCATCGCGAGTTCGGCGCCTGCGGCATCGACGACCCGGACGTTGATCCGCAGATGCGGCGGGAGATCCGGCACGTCGAACGCCGCTGCCGGCGGCGCGTCGCCGAGACGGTCCGCGACGTAATTGCGCAACGCGTCGCGCACGGACTGACCCGGCGCCCGCGGTCGTTCGAGAAATGCCGTCACCGTATCCGGCAGCGGGATCAGCCGGTTGCGCAACGCCTTCGGCAGCGCTTTCAAGAGCAGCGCGACCTTGTCGCGGATCAGTCCGGGGACGAGCCACGACAGCGTTGCGTCGTCGAGCTGATTGAGCCGCGACAGTGGAACGGTCAACGTCAGGCCATCGAGCGGATGCCCCGGCGCGAAGCGATAGACGAGCGGGAAATCCGTGCCCGCGACGCGCAGCGTCTCCGGAAACAGCGCTTCGGTCACCGCGCGCGCTGCGTGACGCATCAGCGTTTCGCGCGTCAGGAACAGTCGTTGCGGCGTGTGGCGCTCGCTCGACCTGCGCCAGCGCTCGAAGGTTGCGCGGGAATGAACGTCGGATGGGATCCGCTCGTCGTAAAACGCCGCGATCACGTCGTCATCGACAAGCACGTCTTCGCGGCGCGCCTTGTGCTCGAGCGCAGTGATCTCGGCGACCAAGGCGCGATTGTGCGCGGCGAATGGCGCGTCGACGCCGAGCGCGTCGGCAACGAGCGCTTCGCGAATGAACACGTCGCGCGCCGCAACGGGGGCGATCGGCCCGTAGATGACCGGCCGGCGTGAGATCAGCGTCAAACCGTACAGCTGCACGCGTTCGCTGGCGACGACTTCCCCGCGCGCGCCGTCCCAATGCGCGTCGAAATGGTCGCGGGTGACGCGTTCGCCTGCCACCGCTTCGATCCATTCGGGCTCGATGCGCGCCGCGCAGCGCGCAAAGAGGCGCGTCGTCTGCGTGAGTTCCGCGGCCAGCACCCACTTCGGCGCTTTTTTTGCGAGCCCCGAGCCCGGATGCAGGAAGAACTTGATGCCGCGCGCGCCGTCGTACTGTCCGCCGAGCGTCGCGGCCGGCTCGGAGCGGGTGCCGATGTTGCCAAGGAGTCCCGCCAGCAGCGCGCGATGGATCGTCGCGTAACGCGCGGCGTCGATGGTCGCGGGCAGCGTCGCATCGACCCTCCATCCAGCCTCGTTCAAAACGGCGACCAGTTGCGCATGCACGTCGCGCCATTCGATCATCCGCAGAAACGACACGAAGTGAGTCCTGCACGCTTCGACGCGGCGGCGATGCGACAGCGCCTTCTGCGCAGGACTCCCGAAGAATTCCCACAGTGCGATCAGCGACAGGAAATCGGAGCGTGCGTCGCGAAACTGCAGATGCGCCTGGTCGGCCGCCTGCGCACGCTCGAGCGGGCGCTCGCGCGGATCCGGGACCGACAGCGCGCTCGCGATGACGAGCGTTTCGGCGAGACAACCGTCGTCGCGACCGGCGAGCACGATGCGCCCGATCCGCGGATCGAGCGGCAGCCGCGCGAGTTCGCGGCCGCGCGGCGTGAGCGCGCGGGCGGCATCGACCGCCTCGAGTTCCTGCAGTAACTGATAGCCGTCGGCGATCGCCCGCGGCAGCGGCGGATCGAGGAAGGGAAACGCGTCGACATCGCCGAGGCCGAGCGCAGTCATTTGCAGGATCACGGATGCGAGCGAGCTGCGCAGGATCTCCGGGTCGGGATGCGGCGATCGCGCCGCGAAATCGTCGGCGCCGTACAGGCGGATGCACACGCCGTCCTGCAACCGTCCGCACCGGCCCGCGCGCTGGTTGGCGGATGCCTGCGCGATCTTCTCGATCTGCAACAGCGTCGTCTTGTTGCGCACCGAATAGCGCTTGACGCGCGCGAGCCCGCTGTCGATGACGTAACGAATGCCGGGCACGGTCAGCGACGTTTCGGCAACGTTCGTCGCCAGCACGAGGCGCCGCCCTTGCGATGGCGTGAATACGCGCTGCTGCTCGTCGACGCTCAAGCGCGCGAAGAGCGGCAGGATCTCGATCGCTGGCGCGTACGGCCGGCGAGCGAGCGCGCGCCGCAGCACGTCCGCGGTCTCGCGAATTTCGCGCTCCCCCGGCAGGAACACCAGGATGTCGCCCGGCCCTTCGCGCCATAGTGCCTCGGCAGCGTTCGCGATCGCTTCCTCGAGCTCTTCCTCGTCGTCGGCCTCCGCGTCGCCCGAGATGAGCGGGCGGTAGCGAACGTCGACCGGATACAGGCGGCCCGATACGCTGATCACCGGCGCCGGTCCGCGCGCGGTCGCGAAATGTGCGGCAAAGCGTTCGGCGTCGATCGTAGCCGACGTGATGACGACGCGCAGTTCGGGCCGCCGCACGATGAGTTGCTTGAGATAGCCGAGCAGGAAGTCGATGTTCAGGCTGCGCTCGTGCGCTTCGTCGACGATGATCGTGTCGTAGCGCGCGAGATTCCGGTCGCTTTGCGTTTCGGCGAGCAAAATGCCGTCGGTCATCACCTTGACATAAGCGTCGGCGCGCGAGCGATCCGTGAAGCGCACCTTGTAACCGACGGCGGTGCCAAGGGGCGTCCCGAGTTCCTGCGCGATGCGCGCCGCCACGGCGCGTGCCGCGATGCGACGCGGCTGCGTGTGCCCGATCACGCTGCGTTCGCCGCGGCCTGCGTCGAGACAGATCTTCGGCAGTTGCGTCGTCTTGCCCGAGCCGGTCTCGCCCGACACGATGACGACCGCGTGCTCGCGGATCGCCTGCGCGATGTCCGCCGCGCGCTGCGAAACCGGCAGTTCGGGCGGGTACGTGACGCGCGGCTTCGCGCGAATGCGTGCGAGCAGGCGGTCGGCGTTCGACATCGAAGCAGGTCAGAGCAACAAGTCGCACGAGCCGGACTTTGGGGTCAGAGCAATAAGTCGCGCGATCAGCTTTCCGATCAAGACGAACTCTTTACCGCGCGACTTATTGCTCTGACCCGAAAGGCGTTGCGTCGCGCCGAAGATAATGCGTGAGCCAGATCGCCATCGCGATCGTTGCAACGGCATCGACAGCGAACGGAAGCCACGCGCCCGCCTGCGCGGCCTTGGTCGCTCCCGTCATCAAGACGACGGTTGCCGCGTACGCCGGCACGAGGCGCGCGTCGTAACGAAGCAGCAAGAGCAGGACCGACGCCGCAGCGACACCGGCGATGATGCCTGCCACGAGCGCGCCGGCCAGGTTGCTGCGCCCCTGCACGAGCGCCGCCGCGCATTCGAGCGCGACGACGACGATGACGGCGAGCCACAGCCGCTGCGAGAATCCCCGCGTGAGGCGCGACACGACGTATACGACGAAGAGCTCGAGGCTCGCGAACGCGAGGAACGCCAGCCCGGACAACAGCCCGCCTGCGAGCGGAAGCGCCTGCGATTCCCACGCGGACGCCGGCCAGCGCGGCATGTCGGGGATCGCGAGTGCGCCGAGCGCCGTCTGAATGCCGACGACGAACGCACCGGCCGCGATGGCGGCCACCGTTGCCGGCCAGCGACCGATACGTGCAAGCGGTGGCGTCATCCGCGCACCGAACGCGCCGACACCTGCGCACAGCCCCGCGAGCAAAGCACCGAGGAGCGCCGCCGCGACGCCACCGAGCACTTTGGTCGTCAGTTGCGTGGCGAGCGGTTCGGTCGTCGACAGGCGCATCGCAACCGACGGCCAGCCGTTCAACGCGGACAGCAACGCGATCACGAACGTCGCCGCGAATACGATGCGCAACAGGTGCGCGTCGACGCGATGCCGTACCCAGCCGACGATGCCGACGACGAGCGCCGCAAGGCCCGCGGCAAAGAAGACGACGACGGCCGCGAGTCCGATCACCTGCAGGCGGTTGTCACGCTCGCGCTCGTTGCGCGTCCAGGTTTCCGGCACATGCACGAAACGCCCTGCGCCCGTCACCTCGTCGCCGGCCACCGTCACGGCGTAACGCGCCTCGCCGCCGGCACCGACCGCCGCACGCCGATCCGCGAACACGAACGACCAGTCGGTGCGCGCGGGTCGCTGCTGCTCGTCGGCGGCGATGCGATCGAGCGTCCTCGCGTCGACGCCGAAGCGCGTCTGCAATGCACGCTCTGCGAGCGCCTGCGCCGCGTCACGCGCGAGCTTCGCGCCCGCGCGCTGCTCGGGCAACGTGTGCGCGAGGGCGCGTACGCTGCGATCGTCGGCGATCGTGACGCGCCACTCCTCGGCGCGTTCGACGACATCGCCGTCGAACGTCGCATAGCGGACTTCCCACACCGGCGGCGCGAGAATCGTCCCGAGCAGGCGTCGATACGCCCCGGCGCCGGCTTCGCGCCAGACGAACTTGTGCCACGTCCACTGTGCGGCATCCTCGCTCGCAAGCTTCACCGTCGCAAAGCGCTGCCACCGCGGTCCGAGCGCAACGCCTTGCGCGGCGAGCGCGGCGTCGGCGGCCGCGATCGCTTCCGCGCGATCGACACGTAGCGGCGGAGCGTCGGCGTGGTAAGGCGCCAGCAACGCCCACGCGATGACGCCCGCGATGCCCAGCACCGGCAGCGCGCGCTGGAACGTCGACGACAGACGGCCGGCCGCAAGCGCGTCAGCCGCCGGCCGGTCGCTGCGTGGCGCGTCGGCCCGCCACGCCGCATTCCAGAGGTGGTCGGGCCACGCGCGCCACGCTCCAGCCTGCAGGCGTCGCGCGATGACGATGGCGAGCGGCACGAGCGCGGCGGCGATGACGAGCGCCTGCTGGACGCGTGCGCCGGGCGCGTCGACGAGGAAGAGTGGAATCGAGAACAGCGCAAGGTCGAACGTCGCATGCAGCAGGATCGTCGGCAGCAGTCCGAAGCGCAGGTAGATGAGCGCCCAGACGATCGACGGCAGCAGCAGCTCGACCGGGCGCGAATACGCAGGGAAGCCCGGATAATTCGCGTGCGCGCCGCCGAACACCAGCGCCTGCAGCAGCACCGCGAGCGCGATGCCGAGCGTGCGCTGCCCGAAGCGCGCGCCGATCAACGCGCCAAGCGACAGCGGAATCGCGCGGAACACGCACTCCTCCATGAAGCCCGCCTGCAGCGATATCGCGATCGGCGACAGCGCGGGTACGGCGGAGCCGAGGATGTTCGGATCCGTCAGTACCTCGGAGGGCTGCCACCAGCCGAGCCAGCGGTTCGTCGCGTAGTAGAAGGCCGCGACGAGCGCGAGTTCGAGCGGCACGAACAGGTAGCCGCCGAGCGTGCGGCCCAGCACCTGCGGCGACGCGGCGCCGTCACGTGACCACAGACGCCACAGTTGCGGGTGATGCGGGAACGCGCGTCGCGTCAGGCTCTCGGCGGCCATGAACACCAGCGCGTACGCGAGACCGCCGGCGATGGCGATCAGCACAGCCATGCCACCCTGCTTGGCCCAGAACGTCGTTGCCGATTCGGTCGTGTCGGCGCCGAACCACGCGGCGCCCGATGACGCCAGCGATGCGAATGCGAGCAGGCTGCCGACGATCAATCCTGCGACGACCGGCGGACGCCAGACGAGCCAGTGCCGCCGCGCCAGCCACAACACCGCGAGGATGCAGCCGCCGATGCCGTACAGCACACCCGCCGAAATGCTCGCGAGCGCTGCTATCAGGTTGTTGGCGCTGCGCAATTCCTGGTAACGGCGCCCGAACGCCTCGGGCACGTGCACGAACGGCGCGATACCCGTCAGCTCGTCACCGGCGACGGCAAGCGCGAGGCGGATGCGCGCATCGCCGAGCGGCTCGGGACGCTCGTACGTGAAGCTGTGATCGACGCGGCCCGACGTCTGCGTCTGCTGCGACTGCTCGAGCAGCCGATACGGGGCGAGGTCGACGTGCCAATCCTCGCGTGCGCGCGTTTCCGCGATCGCGCGCGCAGCGCCGGCGTCGAGCGCCTTGCGCGCGGCATCGCGGACGTAACTTTCAGGCAGGCGGCGCGCGAACCCGGCGGGCGTGCCGTCGGGTTTCAGCCTGACGACGACTTCGTCGATCGCGCCGAGCGTGAACAGGCGCACCTCCCACCAGTACGGCGAGTAACGATCGCCGCGCGTCAGATCGGCGAACGCCGGCTTGCCTCCGCCTTCGAGCTCCACGTAATTCTGCGTCGTCGCGTCGTGCGCGAAGCGGGCCGCGACGCGTGCGCCTTCGGGTGCGATGCGAAACCGCGTGGCGAGCGTGCGCGCCGTCGCGACCGCTTCGTCGCGCGATGTCGTGATGTCGAGGTTGACGATCGGGATCGCGAGCGGAAACAGCTTCACCGCGATCGCGAGCGCCACGAGCGAAGCGGCGGCGTACGCGATCCAGAACGCGCGCGTGCGGGTGAGGCCCGTCGATCCCAATCGGCCGTCCCTTTAAGTCGCTGCGCTGGCCGGCGCGTGCATGCGCGGCGCGGGGCACGACATCCCGATGACACCGCGCGCGGCGAGATCGGCGAGCGCGCTGGCGTCGAGATGGAGCCGCTCGCGCAGGACGGCCGCCGTGTGCTCGCCGAGGAGCGGGGGTGCCTGGGTCGCCGTCACCGGGGTCGCCGATAGCCGCAGCGGCGCACGCACCTGCGGAACCGTACCCGCCAGCGGATGCGGCAGATCGACCTTCATCGCGCGCGCCCGGAGCTGTGGATCATCGAATACCTGGTCGAGGCGGTTGATCGGGCCGCAGGGCACGCCGGCCCGCTCGAGCGCCGCGAGCCAGTCGCGTTGCGTGCGCGAGCGCATCACGCGTTCGATCAGCGGGACGAGGGTCGTGCGATGGCGCACGCGCGCCGCATTGGTGGAGAAGCGCGGATCGGCGACCCATTCGCGCGTCTTCGCAACGTCGCAGAACTTCGCGAACTGTCCGTCGTTGCCGACGGCGAGGATCAGATGGCCATCCGCGCACGCGAATACCTGGTACGGCACGATGTTCTGGTGCGCGTTGCCCGCGCGGCCGGGTACCTGCCCGCCGACCAGGTAATTCATGTTCATCACCGCCATCATCGCGACGGACGAATCGAACAGGCACGCGTCGATCCACTGTCCGCGCCCGCTGCGGTCGCGATCCGCGAGCGCGGCGAGAATGGCGACCGTCGTGTACATCCCGGTCATCAGGTCGGTGATCGCGACGCCGGCCTTCTGCGGCCCGCCGCCCGGCGCATCGTCGCGCTCTCCGGTCACGCTCATGAAGCCGCTCATGCCCTGGATGATGAAGTCGTAGCCCGCACGGTCGGCGTATGGGCCATCCTGGCCGAAGCCGGTAATCGATGCGTAGACGAGGCGCGGATGCGTCGGCGCGACTTGCGCGTAGTCGAGGCCGTATTTGGCGAGCCCGCCGACCTTGAAGTTCTCCACGAGGACGTCGGCGCCGTTCGCCAGCGCGAGGACGAGATCGCGGCCTTCGGTCTTCGTGAAGTCGATCGCGACCGAATGCTTGCCGCGGTTGCACGCGAGATAGTACGCGGCCTCGGCGGTGTCGTTGCCTTCGACGTCCTTCAGGAACGGCGGACCCCAGCTCCGCGTGTCGTCCCCGCTGCCCGGCTTCTCGATCTTGATCACGGTCGCGCCGAGATCGGCGAGCAGCTGCGTGCACCAAGGCCCCGCGAGCACGCGCGAAAGGTCGAGGACCGTCAGGTGGGAAAGAGGACCGGCGTTCAGTCGATCGCCTTGACGAGTTCCTCGACGATCTTCTTGGCGTCGCCGAAGACCATCATCGTCTTGTCCATGTAGAACAGCGGATTGTCGAGGCCGGCGTAACCCGACGCCATCGACCGCTTGTTCACGATGACCGTCTTCGCCTTGTACGCCTCGAGGATCGGCATGCCGTAGATCGGGCTCCCCTTCTGCTCGGCGAGCGGGTTGACGACGTCGTTCGCGCCGAGGATCAGCGCAACGTCGGCCGTTCCGAATTCGCCGTTGATGTCTTCCATCTCGAACACCTGGTCGTACGGCACTTCCGCTTCGGCGAGCAGCACGTTCATGTGCCCGGGCATCCGCCCCGCGACCGGATGGATCGCGTACTTGACCGTCACGCCCTTTTCGCGCAGCTTCTCCGCCATCTCCTTCACCGCGTGCTGCGCACGGGCGACCGCAAGTCCGTAGCCCGGGACGATGATCACCGTTTCGGCATTGCCCATGATGAAGGCCGCGTCGTCCGCGCTGCCGGACTTCACCGTCTTCTGCTCCGCGCCGCCGGCGACGGCAGCCGTCTCGCCGCCGAAGCCGCCGAGGATCACGCTGAAGAACGAGCGGTTCATCGCGCGGCACATGATGTACGACAGGATTGCGCCCGACGAACCGACGAGCGATCCCGCGATGATCAGCATCGGATTGTTGAGCGAAAAGCCGATGCCCGCCGCCGCCCATCCGGAATAACTGTTCAGCATCGAGATCACGACCGGCATGTCGGCGCCGCCGATCGGAATGATGATCAGCACCCCGAGCACGAACGCGAGCACGGTCATCACGATGTACGGGAACCACTTCGCATCGTCGGCCGACAGGAAGAACCAGACGCCGAAACCAATCATCGCGATCGCGAGCGCCAGGTTCAGCAGGTGCTGACCGGGAAAGACGACCGGTGCGCTGCGGATGCGCCCTGACAGCTTGCCGAACGCGATCACGGAACCCGAGAACGTGAGCGCGCCGATGAACGTGCCGATGAAGAGCTCGAGCTTGTTTCCGGTCGGGATCGGCACGTGCAGCCCGAACGCGCCGGGATCGTGAATCGCCGAGATGGCGATCAGCACGGCCGCCAGGCCCACCAGCGAATGGAACGCGGCCACCAGTTCGGGCATCTGCGTCATCTGCACGCGCCGCGCGATCACCGCGCCGATCACGCCGCCGATCGCGATGCCGGCGAGGATCATCGCCACGTTCCTCGTGTTCGAGTACACGAGCGCCAGCGTGACGACGACGGCGATCGCCATGCCCGCGATGCCGAACACGTTGCCGCGTCGCGCCGTCGACGGATGCGAGAGCCCCTTCAGCGCGAGGATGAAGCACACCGACGCGACGAGGTACCACAGCGCGACGTGGTTGGCGCTCATTGCCGGCTCAGCGCTTCGCGGCCGGCTTGGTCGCCGGCTCTTTGCGCTTGAACATCTCGAGCATCCGCTGCGTGACGAGGAAGCCGCCGAAGGCGTTGATCGATGCGAGCACACGGCGGCGACACCCACCCACCCGCCCCAGTCGAACGCGGCCGGTCCGGCGGCGAGCATCGCACCGACGAGCACGATCGCCGAGATCGCGTTGGTGACCGACATCAGCGGCGTGTGCAACGCCGGCGTCACGCTCCAGACGACGTGGTAGCCGACGAATATCGCCAGGACGAAAATGATCAGGTAGAAGACGATCGGGTCGACCATGCCGGAAAACCTCTGATGAACACGGGGCCGCGGGGCGGCCCCGGAGATCAAGTTTTGAACGTGGTTAATGAGCCGTTTTCGCAGACGAGCGTCGCCTGCACGATTTCATCGTCGCGCGCGAGCGCATAGTCGCCAGTCTTGACGTCGAGCGACAGCGCGAGGAAGTTGAGCAGGTTCCGCGCGTACAGCGCCGACGCGTCAGCCGCGACCAGCGCCGCGAGGTTGGTCATGCCGACGATCCTGACGCCGTTCCTGATCGCCACCTGGTTCGGTTCGGAGCCTTCGACGTTGCCGCCCTGCTCGACGGCGAGGTCGACGATCACTGCGCCGGGCTTCATCGCGGCGACGGTGTCCGCGTTCACGAGCCGCGGCGCAGGCCGCCCGGGAATCAGGGCCGTCGTGATGACGATGTCCATCTGCTTGCAGCGCTCGGCGATGATCGCCGCCTGCCGCTGCATCCACGCGGCGGGCATCGGGCGCGCGTAACCGCCGACGCCTTCGGCGATCTCACGCTCCTCGTCGGTTTCATACGGCACGTCGACCCACTTGCCGCCGAGCGATTCGACCTGGTCCTTGACCGATGGCCGCACGTCGGACGCTTCGATGACGGCGCCGAGCCGCTTCGCCGTTGCGATCGCCTGCAAGCCAGCGACGCCGACGCCGAGGACGAGCACGCGGGCGGCTTTCACCGTCCCCGCCGCGGTCATCAGCATCGGCATGAAGCGGCCGTATTCGTTCGCGGCGACGATCACGGCCTTGTAGCCGGCGATGTTCGCCTGCGACGACAGCACGTCCATCGATTGCGCGCGCGATACGCGCGGCAGCCGTTCCATCGCGAAACCGGTGACGCCCGATCGCGCAAGCGCTTCGATGCCCGCCGCATC
>DASSEA010000494.1:0-5676 GCA_035696805.1 Casimicrobiaceae bacterium | reverse complement strand
GGACCGCGAGGCGACCGTGCTCGCGCGCCTGTGCGAACAGAACGGCGGGCCGCTGGCCGATGCGGCCGTCGTCGGCGTGTTCCGGCAGGTGATGTCGGCGTGCCTCGCGCTCGAACAGAAGCTGCGGGTCGCCTACCTCGGCCCCGCCGGGACGTTCAGCCATGCCGCGGTGGGGCGGCATTTCGGCCAGTTCGTCGACGCGCTGCCGTGCGCAACCATCGATGAAATCTTCCGCGCCGGCGAGTCGGGCCGTGCCGACTACGTCGTCGTTCCGGTCGAGAATTCGACCGAAGGCGCCGTCGGTCGCACGCTCGACCTCATGTATTCGACGGAGCTCTCGATCTGCGGCGAAATCAAGCTCCGCGTGCAACAGAACCTGCTGTCCAACGCCGGCGGGCTCGATCGCATCGCGAAAGTCTATTCGCATGCGCAATCGCTCGCGCAGTGCGCGCAATGGCTCGCGCGCCATCTTCCGCATGTGGCGAGGATACCGGTCTCCAGCAACGCAGAGGCCGCGCGCCTAGCGTCGCAGGAGCACGACGCGGGCGCCATCGCCGGCGAGATCGCGGCGTCGATTTACGGCGTCACGGTGCTCGCCCCGCACATCGAGGACGAGCCGAACAACACGACGCGCTTCTGGGTGCTCGGCCACCAGAGCGTGCCACGGTCGGGACACGACGAAACGTCGCTCGTCATGTCCGCGGTCAATCGTCCCGGAGCAATGCACGCGCTGCTCGAGCCGTTTGCGCGGCACGGCGTGTCGATGACGCGCATCGAGTCGCGGCCCGCGCGCACCGGATTGTGGGAATACCTGTTTTTCGTAGACGTCCTGGGCCATCGCGACGACCCGCCCGTCGCGGCGGCGCTCGGCGAACTCGCCGCCAAGGCAGCGTTTCTGAAACTGCTCGGATCGTACCCGGCGGATCGGCTGTTGCCCGAGCACGCGCGAAGCCTGCCCGCCGGCGAGGCGGCGTCCGCATGACCATGATGAAGTTCAAGCCTTCGCCCCCGCCGGCGACCGCGCACGAACGCGCACCGGAATACGTGCGTGCGATTGCGCCGTACGTCGGGGGCAAGCCGATCGAGGAGGTCGCGCGCGAACTGGGCCTCGACGCGTCGACGATCATCAAGCTGGCGTCGAACGAGAATCCGCGCGGCCCGAGCCCCAGCGTTCTGCGTGCGATCTCGGTCGCGACACGCGATCTGACGCGCTATCCCGACGGCAACGGGTTTGCGCTGAAGGCGGCGCTTTCCGAAGCGCTGCACGTGAACGCGGACCAGATCGTGCTTGGCAACGGCAGCAACGACGTGCTCGAACTGGCGTCGCAGGCCTTCCTGCGCCAGGGCGACCACGCCGTGTATTCGCAATACGCATTCATCGTCTATCCGCTCGCGACGCAGGCGCGTGGCGCGCTCGGCATCGAGGTGCCGGCGCGCGACTACGGTCACGATCTCGACGCCATGCGGGCGGCGATCACGCCGCGAACGCGGATCGTGTTCGTCGCGAATCCGAACAATCCGACGGGAACCTGGCTTGCGGGTGACGTTGTCGAATCGTTCGTCGCGAGCGTTCCCAAGGACGTCCTGGTGGTTCTCGATGAGGCGTACAACGAATTCCTCGAACCGTCGGATCGAGTCGATACGACTTCGTGGCTCGCGCGCTATCCGAATCTCGTCGTTTCCCGCACGTTCTCCAAGGCGCATGGGCTTGCCGCGCTGCGCGTCGGATACGGTGTCATGAACGCGGCGGTGGCCGACCTCCTGAACCGCGTGCGGCAACCGTTCAACGTGAATTCGCTCGCGCAGGCTGCGGCGATCGCCGCGCTCGCGGATAACGACTATGTCGCCGAAAGCCGACGCCTCAACCGGGAGGGCCTGCAGCAGCTCGCACGCGGGCTCGGCGCCCTGTCGGTTCGCTACCTGCCGTCGCACGGCAACTTCATCCTGATCGAGGTCGGTGATGCGGCGCGCGTCAATCAGTCGCTGCTCGAGCAGGGCGTGATCGTGCGGCCGGTCGCGAACTACGATCTACCCGAATGGTTGCGCGTCACCGTCGGCCTGCCTGCGGAGAACGCGAGGTTTTTGGCGGCGCTGGAAACTGCACTCGGCGCGGAGCCGGCGAGCGCTCGTGCACGTCGATAAGCTCGCGGTCATCGGCGTCGGCCTGATCGGCGCATCCTGCGCGCTTGCGTTTCGTGCCGCCGGCGCGGTGTCGCAGGTGATCGGCGTCGGACGCTCGCGGACGAACCTCGATCGCGCGTGCGCACGAGGTGCCATCGACCGCGGCGTCATGCTCGACGACGACTGGACGCACGCAATCGCCGATGCGAATCTGGTCCTGATTGCGATACCGGTCGCGCAATATCGTCACGTGCTTGCCGCCTTGGCCGATACGCTCGACGAGAGCGCCGTGATCACCGACGCCGGCAGCACGAAGCAGGACGTCGTGCTCGCGGCACGCGAAACGCTGAAGAAGCGGCTGCCCCAGTTCGTTCCCGGGCATCCGATCGCTGGCAACGAGCGCTCGGGCGCGGAAGCGGGCGATGCATCGCTGTACGTTGGCCGGCAGGTCATCCTTACGCCGCTGCCGGAAACGTCGCAGACGGCCATCGCGCTCGTCGCCGATTTCTGGACGGCCTGCGGCGCTCGCGTCGCGCGTCTCGACCCGGCACGGCACGATCACATCCTAGCCGCGGTTTCGCATCTGCCGCATCTTCTTGCCTCGGCGCTCGTCGCCGAGCTTGCGTCCCGCCAGGACAGCGCCGAATACCTCGGCAATGCAGGCAGTGGCTTTCGCGATTTCACGCGCATCGCCGCGAGTTCGCCCGAAATGTGGCGTGACATCGCCCTCGCGAATCGCGATGCCCTGCTGATGGAACTGTCGGCGTATCGCACGGCGATCGATGCGCTTGCCCTGTCGATCGAACACGGCGATGCGGCGGCGCTCGAGACGATGCTGACGCGTGCGGCGGAAGCGCGCCGCCATTGGGCCGACACGGCCGGCGGCATCGCCACCAGCGTCGACGCACACTGAAACCTGCGCGATGAGCGCCGCCGGGGGTGCCGCGGGCGATCCTTCCAGCGCGCGAGGCGCGGCAGCGCTCGACCTCGGACCGGTGACGCGCGTCGAAGGCGTCGTCGCGCTGCCCGGTTCGAAGAGCATTTCCAACCGCACGCTGCTGTTGTCGGCGCTCGCGGAAGGCACGACGACGCTGATCGGGCTTCTCGACGCCGACGACACCGCCCACATGCTGGATGCGTTGCGCGCCCTTGGCGTCGACGTCGAACGTTCCGGCGATCGCTGTACGGTCGTGGGTGCGGGCGGCGCGTTTCCCAACCGTGACGTGTCGCTGTTTCTCGGCAACGCCGGCACGGCCGTGCGTCCGTTGACGGCGGCGCTCGCAATGCAGGGGGGCGGCTACACGATCGCCGGTGTCCGGCGCATGCACGAACGACCGATCGGCGATCTCGTCGATGCACTGCGCCGCCAGGGCTGCACGATCCGCTACACCGGCAAGGAAGGTTATCCGCCGCTTGTCATTGGTGCGTCGGGCGGGCATGCCGGCGGGCAAATTCCGATCCGCGGCGACGTGTCGAGCCAGTTCCTTTCTGCGTTGCTGATGGCGTTGCCGGTTGCCCATGGCGCAACGACGGCATCGACGACGATCGAACTGACGACGCCGCTCGTCTCAAGACCGTACGTGGAGATCACGACGCGGCTCATGCAACGCTTCGGCGTTGCCGTGCAGACGCCCGACGCCTCGACCTTCGTTGTCGCGCCCACGCGCGGTTATGCGTCGCCCGGCGAATTGCACGTCGAAGGCGACGCATCGGCAGCGTCGTATTTTCTCGCTGCCGGCGCGATCGGTGGCGGCCCGGTGCGTGTCACCGGCGTCGGTCGCGATTCGATCCAGGGCGATGTCGCATTCGCCGACGTGCTCGCCCGGCTCGGTGCCGACGTTCGCTTCGGCCCGGACTGGATCGAAGCGCGTCGCGGCGCATCGCTTGCGGGCGGCACGATCGACTGCGGTGCGATTCCCGATGCGGCGATGACGCTTGCAATCGTCGCGCTGTTCGCGAGCGCGCCGACGCGTCTCGCCGGTATCGGAAGCTGGCGCGTCAAGGAAACCGATCGAATCTCGGCGATGGCGGCCGAACTCGCAAAGCTCGGTGCAACGCTCGCCGCCGGCAGCGACTGGCTCGAAATCGCACCGCTCGCGCAGTTCCGCCATGCGGTGATCGACACGTACGACGATCATCGGATCGCGATGTGCTTCGCGCTGGCCGCGCTCGGCGGTGCCGGCGTGACGATCAACGACCCCGGATGCGTGCGCAAGACGTTTCCGCGCTTCTTCGAAACGTTTGCAACGATCGCGCATGGCGCTTGAGACGACCCGCGCGCGTGACGTGCCCGTGATCGCGATCGACGGGCCCGCCGCGTCCGGCAAGGGCACGATCGCCTACGAGGTCGCGCAAACCCTCGGCTTCCATTATCTCGACAGCGGTTCTCTGTATCGCGTCGTTGCATTACGCGCGATCGGCAGCGCGATCGCCTTCGACGACGGCGCGGCGTTGGCCGGGCTGACGAGCGATCTCGACGTGTCGTTTCGTGGCGGCCGCGCGATGCTCGACGGTCACGACGTCGCCGATGCGCTGCGCACCGAGGACGTGTCCACAGCGGCGTCCAGGATCGCTGTCCACCGGCAGGTGCGGAGCGCGCTGATCGATCGCCAGCGTGCATTCCGCCGGGCCCCCGGGCTCGTCGCCGAGGGGCGCGACATGGGGACCGTCGTGTTTCCCGATGCGACCCTCAAGCTGTTCCTGACGGCCAGCGCCCAACAGCGGGCGGTTCGCCGGTATAAGCAGTTGATCGCAAAAGGAATCTCGGTTACCATTGACGGTCTTTTGCGCGATATCCGGGAACGCGACGCCCGGGACTCGACGCGGGCTGCAGCACCGCTCGCGCCGGCGCCCGACGCCGTGATCCTCGATACGACCGATCTGTCGATTGCCGAAGTCACAGCAGCCGTCCTCGCGCGTTATCGCGAGCGGACGGATGCGCACTGACGCAGCCGGCATGGCTCGCGCACGAGCCCGCGAACGCGGGTCGTGCGTGTTTAGCTTCACGCAAAGGGCCGCAGGCCCGCGCTATCCCTAGCCGGCGCGAGCGCTGCGGAAATCACAACCTGCCCGCCACGGTGCGAGATAACGGGTTCTCGCGTCGAGGCGGCACATGAAAAAGGAACCACCCCTCATGGCTACTGCCACGCAAACGGCTACCCCCGGCGGCGGCGCCGAGAATTTCGCCGCGCTGTTCGAAGAATCGCTCGCGCGCCAGGAAATGCGCCAGGGCGAATTGATCACCGCGGAAGTGATCCGCGTCGATTACAACATCGTCGTCGTCAACGCCGGCCTCAAGTCGGAAAGCTTCATCCCGATCGACGAATTCAAGGACGACAAGGGCGAAGTCGAGGTGAAGCCGGGCGACTTCGTGACGGTCGCGATCGAAAGCCTCGAGAACGGCTACGGCGAAACGCGCCTTTCGCGCGACAAGGCCAAGCGCCTCAAGGCCTGGCACGACCTCGAAGCGTCGATGGAGCAGGGCTCCGTCGTGCAGGGGCTCGTGACGAGCAAGGTCAAGGGCGGACTCACCGTGATGATCAACGGCATCCGTGC
>DASSEA010000493.1:0-3434 GCA_035696805.1 Casimicrobiaceae bacterium | reverse complement strand
CTCGCCGGTTTTAGCGCGACGCTCGACAAGCTGCGCGAGCAATACGCGCGGCTCGGCGGATGACTTTGGGGTCAGAGCAATGAGTCGACTTATTGCTCTGACTCCAAAGTCGACGCCGTTTGACCCGTCATGACGAATCGTGGACACTTCTGCGCTGCGTCGTCCGGGGCGCTCGTGAGACCCCGGAATCGCATGAGACGGAGGTGATCGGTGGCGGGCGTCGTGCGATGAGCAGTCCATTGCCCCTGCAGTTTCCGCTCGCGACGCTCGACGAGGATGCCTGGGACGATCTCCTCAATTTCATCGAGGAGCGGCGGGTCATCCCGATCATCGGCCCGGAGCTTCTCCAGGTGGATGCCGACGGCGGCCCGCGCCTGCTCTATGAATGGCTCGCCGAGAAGCTCGCCGCGAAGCTCGGCGTCGACACGTCGCATTTGCCGAAGCCGTATACGCTGAACGACGTCGTTTGCTGGTTCCTGTCATCGCGCGGCCGGCGTGAGGAGGCTTACACGCGGCTGCGCAGCGTGTTTCGCGACGCGAACTTCACGCCGCCGCTCGCGCTGCGGCAGCTCGCGCAGATCACGGACTTCGACCTGTTCGTCACGACCACCTTCGATCCGCTGCTCGAGCAGGCGGTGAACCTCGAGCGCTTCAGCGGCGCGCAATCGACCGACGTCATTGCGTATGCACCGAATCGCGTCGCCGATCTGCCGGCGGAGCGCGAAAAGCTTACGCGCCCGGTCATCTACCACCTGCTCGGGCGTCTGTCGGCATCGCCGACCTACGTGATCTCGGACGAGGACACGCTCGAATTCATCTGCGCGCTGCAAAGCGAGCACCTCACGCCGGAAAAGCTGTTTCACGAACTCGAGCACAACCACCTGTTGTTCATCGGCAGCAGCTTCACCAACTGGCTCGCGCGGTTGTTCCTGCGCATGGCGAAGCGCCATCGGCTGTCCGATCCGCGCGACGTCGGCGAAGTGCTTGCCGACAGCCATTCGGGCAGCGACCTGCGGTTGATGAACTTTCTACAACAAGTCAGTGTTCGCACGCGCGTGTACAGCGGCGCCGGAAAGTTCGTCGATGAATTGCATCGACGCTGGATGACACGCCGCAAGCCGGGCGAAGTCATCGCGCTCGGCATTGCACAGCGGTTCCTGCCGCCCGAGCGTGACATGCCGGACAACGCCGTATTCATCAGTTACGCACGGGAAGACCTGGCCGCGGTGCAGCGGCTGAAGGCGGGGCTCGATGCCGCCGGGATTCGAACGTGGTTCGACCTCGACCGGCTCGAAGGCGGCGACGACTACGATCGCAAGATCCAGCGCAACATCGCGCGCTGCTCGTATTTCATTCCGGTGGTTTCGCAGACGACGGAGCGGCGCCTCGAAGGCTTCTTCCGGCGCGAATGGAGCTACGCGATCGATCGGTCGCGCAACATTGCAGAAGGCGCACTGTTCATCCTGCCAGTGTGCATCGACGACACGAACGCGGCGAGCGCGCACGTTCCCGACAAGTTCAAGGCGCTCCACATCACGCGCCTGCCCGACGGCGACGTTACGCCCGAATTCGCGCGCCACCTGCAGGACTTCCTGTCGGCGCGACACTAAGGCCCCGCTAACAGGCCTTAATCCGACGCTTCACGACGCTCCGCGCGTGCCGCCTCTCGACAGCCCTCCCTCGCACGCGTCCGTCGACGCGGAGCATCCGTGGCTCGGCCTCGCGTCGTTCACCGAGGAAACGCAGGCCTTCTTCTACGGTCGTGACGACGAGGTCGCCGAGCTCGCACGGCGCGTACAGCGGAAGCTGCTGACGATCCTGTTCGGTCAGTCGGGGCTTGGCAAGACGTCGATCCTGCGTGCCGGCATCGTTCCTCGGCTGCGAACGATTGGCTATTGCCCCGTGTACGTGCGCATCGATTATTCGCGCGATTCCGCGTCGCCCTCGGAGCAGATCAAGCAGGCGATCTTCAAGGCGACCGAGCAGTCGGGCCAGTGGACGCAGCCGGGCATCGCGGTCGCGGGTGAATCGCTGTGGGAATTCCTGCATCATCGCGACGATGTGCTCTGCGACGCCTCGGGCCGGACGCTGACGCCGCTGTTGATCTTCGATCAGTTCGAAGAGATCTTTACGCTCGCGCAAAACGACGACTTTGGCCGCCAGCGCGCTGCGCAATTCATCGAAGATCTCGCGGATCTGGTCGAGAACCGTCCGCCGAAGGCGCTCGAAGCGAAGATCGAGCTCGATGAAGCGGCGGCCGAGCGCTTTGATTTCACGCGCAGCGACTATCGCGTGCTGATCGCGTTGCGCGAGGACTACCTTGCGCATGCCGAGGCATTGAAGGCCGCAATGCCGTCGATCACGCAGAACCGGATGCGCCTTGCAAGGATGACCGGTCAGCAGGCGCTCGCGGCCGTCGTGAAGCCGGGCGGGAGGCTCGTTTCCGAAGAGGTCGCCGAGTCGATCGTCCGGTTCATTGCCGGCGGTTCGGAATTGCGCAACGCGGAAGTCGAGCCGTCGCTCTTGAGCCTGATCTGTCGCGAACTCAACAACGCACGCATCGCGCAGGGCCGTTCTGAGATTTCCGCGGACCTGCTCGCGGGCTCGCGCGACACGATCCTCACCGAGTTCTACGAACGCGCGCTCGCCGATCAGCCTTCGGCCGTGCGGCATTACATCGAGGACGAGCTTCTGACGGAATCCGGCTTCCGCGAGAGCATTGCGGAAGAAAGCGTGCGCAAGGCGTTCGCCGACCTCGGGGCGCGCCCAGACGCGCTTGCCGCACTCGTCGACCGAAGGCTGCTGCGCGTCGAGGAGCGGCTGGACGTTCGACGCGTGGAGCTGACGCATGATGTGCTGTGCAGCGTGGTGCGGGCGAGCCGCGACGTTCGGCATGAGCGCGACGCGCGCGACGAAGCCGAGCGCAAGCTCGCCGCACAACGCGAGCGAGAGCGTGCGACACGGAAGGCGCTCGTCCGCGCTCGTCAGATTGCCGCAATCTGCGCGGTGCTCGCGATCGGCGCCGTGGGAAGTGCCATCTTCGGCTACATCAGCACGCAGCGGGCGCAGCGTGCGGAAGCTCTTGCGCAGCAAACGCGCTCGCTCGCCGAAAGCGCGCGCGGCGAAGCCGAGAAGCTCATCGTCTACCTGCTTGACGATTTTTATCTGGAGCTCGAGCCGTTCGGCCGGCTCGACATCGTCGGACAGTTGTCGCAACGCGCGCTCGCATACTACGACGCGCTGCCGACCGAGTTGCGCACGAGCGAAACCGATCGCAATCGAGCACTTGCGCTCGTCCGTTACGGCGCAGTGCTTCGAACGCAGAGCAAGCTCGACCAGGCGGGGAAGGTACTGGAGGAGGCGATCGGGGTTCTGGGAAAATTGCAGGCTGCCGGCGATCGTTCGGAACCTACGGCCATCGGACTCGGGCTCGG
>DASSEA010000492.1:0-10613 GCA_035696805.1 Casimicrobiaceae bacterium | reverse complement strand
AGCACGGCAAGGCAGCCCGAGCCCGTGCAGAGATCGAGGGCGGACTTGATCATCGTGCGATCGGCGACGTACGGCGACAGCCCGTCCGCGAGCAATTCGGCGATGTACGAACGCGGGATGATGACGCGCTCGTCGACATGGAAGCGAAAGTCGCCGAGCCACGCTTCGTGCGTCAGATACGCCGCCGGCACGCGATCGTCGATGCGCCGCGTCAACAGCGCGGCCACTTCGTTGCGCTCGCTCGCCGACAGGCGTGCGTCGAGAAACGGTTCCAGGCGATCGAGCGGCAGATGCAGCGCGTGCAGCAACAGGTACACGGCCTCGTCGTACGCATTCGCCGTGCCGTGCCCGAACGCAAGTCCCGCCTGGTTGAAGCGAGATACCGCATAGCGAAGCCAATCGCGCAGCGTCTCGAGCTCGGCCGGGACGTTCATCCGGAGACGAGCAACCGCTCGGCGATGACACGGTAGATCGCGGCGAGCGTCTCGAGGTCGGCTGCCGCTACGCGCTCGTTCAGCTTGTGAATGGACGCGTTGATCGGTCCGATTTCGACGATCTGCGGGCAGATCCGCGCGATGAAGCGGCCATCCGACGTTCCGCCCGTGCACGACAGTTCCGGCGTGATGCCCGTCGCTTCACGGATGACGCGGGTCGCGACGTCGACGAGCATCCCGCGCGGCGTGAGGAACGGCTCGCCATGTCCGGTCCATGCGAGGTCGTAGTCGAGCCCGTGCCGTTGCAGAACTTCCTCGAGCCGGGCGACGAGCGCGTCGCGCGTGCTCTCGGGCGAATAGCGAAAGTTGAAGAACAGCTCGAGCGTGCCGGGCACCACGTTGGTCGCGCCGGTGCCCGCGTGAATGTTCGAGCACTGGAACGTCGTCGGCGGAAAGTACGCGTTGCCTGCGTCCCAGCGGACGCGCGCGAGCTCGTCGAGCGCGGGCGCGATCAGGTGGATCGGATTTCGCGTCAGATGCGGGTAAGCGATGTGCCCCTGCACGCCCTTGACGACCAGCGTTCCCGACAGCGTGCCGCGGCGGCCGTTCTTGATCATGTCGCCGAGGTTTTCGACCGACGACGGTTCGCCGACGATGCAGTAGTCGATCGTCGTTTGGCGGCGCGCGAGTTCGTCGACGACCCGCGCCGTGCCGTCGACCGACGGACCTTCCTCGTCGGACGTGATGAGCAGGGCCAGCGAGCCCGGCGGCCGTCCGGAAGCGAGCAGCGATTCGATCGCGACGACGAATGCGGCGAGCGAACCTTTCATGTCCGCGGCGCCGCGCCCATGCACGTAGCCGTCGACCACCGTCGGCACGAACGGATCGGTGTGCCACGACGCGCGCGGTCCGGTGGGGACGACATCGGTATGGCCCGCAAAGCAGACGAGCGGCGGCGCGTCGCCCAACCGGGCCCAGAGATTGGTCACTGCGCCGAAGACGAGCGTTTCGCAGTGGAACCCGAGCGCTGCAAGCCGCGCCGCGATGATCTGCTGGCAGCCCGCATCGTCCGGGGTCAGCGATGGGCGGGCGATCAGCTCGCAGGCGAGCGCGAGCGTCGGCGTGGCGGCAGTGGCCATGCCGCGATCGTAGCAAAGCGTACGGCGCCGCGACGACGACGGCGATGCAGCGCGCCGTCGGAAACGGGACGCTAGTTCGAGCGCTCGAGCAATTCCGGGTTGATCGTCATGCTGCCGAAGTCGGCGGCCGGCCGGCCCCGCGTCTTGTGCTCGCCATCGCCTTCCACGCGCGACGTCGGTGAATTCTGGTTGATGAGCCACGCGAGGTTAGTCGACGAGTCGGACGCGATCATCGCTTCGTCGTAGCTGATGCGCTCGTCGAGATAGAGTTTGCACAGCGACTGCTCGAACGTCTGCGACCCCGGGTAGAGCGACTGCTCCATCGCTTCCTTGATCTGCGTGAATTCGCCGTTCTTGATCAATTCCGCGATGAGCGATGTGTTGAGCAGGATTTCGACCGCCGGCTGCTGGCTGCCATCGACGTTGCGAACGAGCCGCTGCGAAACGATCGCGCGAAGGCCGATCGACAGATCGGACAGCACGGCAGACCGCGCGTCGTGCGGGAACAGGTTGATGATCCGCGACAGCGCGTGATAGCTGTTGTTCGCGTGGATCGTCGACAGGCACAGGTGGCCGGTCAGCGTATGCAACAACGCTGCCTGCATCGTTTCCTTGTCGCGGATTTCGCCGATCATGATGAGATCCGGCGCCTCGCGCAGCGCATTCTGCAGCGCCATGTGGTAGTTGTGCGTGTCGACACCGATCTCACGCTGGTTGACGAGGCTCTGCCGATGATCGAACAGGTATTCGATCGGGTCCTCGATTGTCAGGATGTGGCCGGTGCGGTTGTTGTTGCGATGATCGATCATTGCGGCGAGCGTCGTCGACTTGCCGGAGCCCGTTGCCCCCGCAATCAACACGAGCCCGCGTTTCTCCATGACGAGATCGAGTAGCACCGGCGGCAGTTTCAACGCCTCGAACGGCGGCACGTTGTTGCGAACGTAGCGAATGACGAGCGCGATCGACCCGCGTTGGCGAAAGATGTTGATCCGGAAGTTGCCTACGGTGCGATCGAGATGCGAGAGGTTCATCTCGCGCTCGTTCTCGAATTCGCGCGCCTGCTCCTTGCTCATCAGGTCGTACGCGATCCGCCGGACGGTCTCGACGTCCATCGACTGGCTCGATACCGGATGCACGACGCCGTTCACCTTGATGTTGATCGGCGCGCCGCACGATATGTAGAGGTCCGACGCCTGCTTGTCGGCCATCAGCTTGAAGAGTCGGTCGAGGTACATGCGAACCTTTCCGGGCTAGAATGAACGCTCCCGTGCCCACCGGCAGCTATGATGATGTCATGAGTCGGCACGGCGGGGAACCCTGCTGGCGTGAAGCGCGCGCCTCGCACGGCAGGTTGTCCCTTCCACGCACGTCCGTCGCCGACGACTAATCCGCTGACAAAGCAAGTTCCATGCTCGCCATCATCGGTGGGACGGGCCTGACCGGTTTGTCCTCGCTCGCGGTGCGGCACCGCGAAGTGATTCGAACGCCCTACGGCGAACCGTCGTCGGCACTGATTTTCGGCGAGCTTGGCGGGCACGGCGCGCTGTTCCTCGCGCGGCACGGCCACGGTCACACGATACCGCCGCACCGCGTCAATTACCGCGCGAATTTGTGGGCACTGAAGGAGCAGGGCGCGAGCGCAGTCCTGGCGGTCGCGTCGGTGGGAGGGATCCGCGATGCGCTTCCGGGCGATCTCGTGTTGCCGCATCAACTGATCGACTACACGTCAGGGCGCGCGCACACCTTCTTCGACGGTGGCGATCAGCAGGTCGTGCACGTCGATTTCACGCATCCCTATTCGCAACGGCTCCGCGCGCTGTGCATGGTCGGCGCAAGGCGCGGTGGAATCGCGCTGCAGGACGGCGGCGTGTACGGTGCCGTGTCGGGCCCCCGACTGGAGACCGCCGCCGAGATCGATCGCATGGAACGCGACGGCGCGACGCTCGTCGGCATGACGGGGATGCCCGAAGCCGGACTCGCACGCGAACTCGGCATCGATTACGCATCGGTGTGCGTCGTCGTCAACCACGCTGCGGGCAGGGGTGACAGCGCGGCGCACGTTTCGATGGAGCAGATCGCGAACGTGCTGGAAAGTGCGATGGACCGCGTCCGGGCGCTGGTCCTGCACGTCGTTCCGCTGGTTCCGTCCGAGCCGCGCGTTCGCACGCGGCCCGTAGCCATCGTCGCGCCGGAATCGGCGCTCGACGATCCGTGACCGATGGATGCGATGATGAGCGAAGAGGTGATGCATGATTCGTGACGTATTGCGCATGGGCGATCCTCGACTGCTCGAGCGCTCGCGCGAGGTGACGGAGACGCGCTCGGCGCACATCGCCGCCTTGCTCGAGGACATGCGCGACACGATGCGCGCGCATAACGGTGCCGGCCTCGCCGCGCCACAGATCGGTGTCGGCCTGCGCGTGGTCATCTTTGGCGTCGAACGCAATCCGCGCTATCCCGACGTGGAGCCGGTGCCGTACACCGAGCTCATCAATCCGGTGCTTGCGCCGTTGTCCGATGAAATGGAGGACGGCTGGGAGGGTTGCCTGTCGGTTCCCGGCCTGCGCGGGGTCGTTCCTCGCTACCGCCGAATGCGCTATCGCGGCTTCGACCCGGCAGGCAACGTGATCGAGCGCGATGTCGACGGGTTCCACGCGCGCGTCGTCCAGCACGAGTGCGATCACCTCGACGGCGTTCTCTATCCGATGCGCGTGCGGGATTTCACCCGCTTCGGCTTCACCGACGTATTGTTCCCGGACATTGCCGACGCGTCGGATTGACGCGGGGGTAGCCGTGGTCCGCGCAAGCGCACGGTCCGCGCGAGCGACAGGGCGCGTCGCGCTCGGCGCGGCCGCACTGGGTCTCTCGGTGACGGCCTGGTGCGTCACGCTGACGGTAGGCAAGGGCGCGCCGATCGAGACGATTGCGGAAGCCGCGCGTCTTGCCAAGGATGGCGACACGATCGACATCCTGCCCGGTGAATACCATGCAGACGTCGCCGTGTGGTTGCAGAAGCGACTGACGATTCGCGGCGTCGGTGAAACGCCGGTGCTGAAGGCCGATGTGCGCAGCGCCGAGGGCAAGGCGATCTGGGTGTTGCGCAACGGCGAATTCGTCATCGAGAACATCGCGTTCGAAGGCGCGCGCGTCGACGACCGCAACGGTGCCGGCGTTCGCTTCGAACGTGGCAGCCTGACGCTACGCCGCTGCCGGTTCGGCGACAACGAGAACGGTGTCTACCTCGTCAACAACACGCTGTTGAGCGATCGACGGGAAGGCGCCTGGTTCCTGCGCGTTGCGTCCGAGCGGTTACCCACCGACACCGACATCGTGGCCGTCAACAACCTGACCGCCGGACTCGGTGTGTTCACGCTCGGGGCGCGCGGCACGTTCGAGCGCAATTTTCCGCTCGTCGCGGCGGCGCTCGGCGATCCGGCGACGCTCGATTTCCGGCTCGGTGCGCATTCGCTGCTGCGCGGATTCGGCGCCGCACCGCCGGTCGTCGACGGGCGCTCGCTCGCGCCCGTCGCGGAATTCAGGCTGCCGATCGGCACGACGCCACTCCCACCGCGGCATGCGTGGCTGCCCGGCGCATTCCAGACGACCGATCCGCTGCGCTGACGGCAGAGCGTGCTCGCACACGCGTAAAGACGTCAACGCGCGCTAGATCTTGAGCTGCTCGTAGAGCGCCGTCTCGAGGCGCAGCAGCGCCTGTTCGTCATGCAGCCGCGCACCGTCGACGAGAAACACGTCTTCGGCGCGTTCGCCGAGCGTGTTGATGCGCGCGCTGACGACATTGATGTTCGCCTGCGCCAGCGCATAGGCCACGCGCGCGAGCAGGCCCGGGCGATCGCCGGCCACGACTTCGAGGATGAAATGCGTGCCCTTGTCGTCGGGGAAGATCTGGATTTCGGGCGTGAGCGGGAAGTGGCGCAACTGCCGCGGAATGCGGCCCTCGGCGGGCGGCTCGAGCGGCCCCGGCGTCGTCAGCGCGCGCGTCAGCTCGTACTCGATGAACTGGATCGTCTCGCGATACGACGCGTTCGGGTTCGCGGGATCGTGCAGCGCGAACGTATCGAGCGCATAGCCGTGGCGCGTCGTGTGAACCTTCGCT
This sequence comes from Casimicrobiaceae bacterium, assembly GCA_035696805.1. Classification (GTDB taxonomy): domain Bacteria; phylum Pseudomonadota; class Gammaproteobacteria; order Burkholderiales; family Casimicrobiaceae; genus VBCG01. Next base: position 4,926 of record DASSEA010000492.1, on the reverse strand, counting down.
TCGAGGATCGACAGGCCCGCGCGGCCGAAGAAGCCGCAGATGCGCGCGAACAGCGCACGCTGGTCGGGCAGGTAGACGAGCGCCTGCAAGCCGGCGCCTTCGCGCGCGAGCCGCACCTTCACCACCGGCGACGCACTTCGCGTGCGCCAGTACAGATGGCGCGCATGCCAAGCGATTTCGTCGGCCGTATGGCGCTGAAAGTAAGGGGTGTCGAGTTCGCGCCAAAGCGCGGCTTCAGCACCGTCCGGAACTGCGTAGAGGCGCAGCAGCCGCTGCGCCTCGCGCTGCCGCAATGCGATGCTGTCATGGATCGTGCGCTCGCTGGTGCCTGCGTTGAGGGCTGCGCGTGCGGCATGAAAGAGATCCTCGAGCAGCTTGCCCTTCCACGCGTTCCATACCTTGGGACTCGTGCCGCGAATGTCGGCCACCGTCAGCAGATAGAGCGCAATCAGCCGGCGCTCGCTTCCCATGCGGGCGGCAAACGCGTCCACGACCGCCGGGTCGGTGATGTCCTGCTTCTGCGCGGTGAGCGACATGGTGAGGTGCTCGGTCACGAGCCAGCCGACGAGATCGCCGTCTTCTGCCGACAGTCCATGCCGCGCACAGAAGCGGCGCGCGTCGCGCGCACCCAGCGTCGAGTGATCGCCACCGCGACCCTTGGCGATGTCGTGGAACAACCCGGCGAAGTACAACACCTCCTTGCGCTCGAAATCGGCGATGAGCCGCGAGCACAGCGGATATTCGTGCGCGTGTTGCGCCTCGGTGAACCGCCGCAGGTTGCGGATCACCATCAGGATGTGCTCGTCGACCGTGTACACGTGAAACAGGTCATGCTGCATCTGCCCGACGATCGCACCGAACGTCGGGAGGTACTGGCCCAGGATTCCGTACAGATTCATCCGGCGGAGCTCGTGCGTGAGTCCCCGCGGCTCGCGAAACAACTGCACGAAGCGCGCGCGGTTCGCCGGATCCCGCCGAAACGGCGCGTCGATGCGATGCCGGTTTCGCCACAGCGCGCGCAGCGTGCGCGCGCTCATGCCGCGCAGCTCGGGATGTCGCTGCAGCGTAAGGAACGCGTCGAGCATTGCCCCGGGTCGAACTTCGAACAGATGCTCGTCGCGCAGATCGAGCAGTTCGTCGACGCGCTGAAAGTCCGCGTCGATGGGAATGGGCGCCGTCGCCGCCGGATGCAGCCGCCCGTGCAGGTTCTGCAGCAGGATCGTCGTCACCTGCCGCACGACCTTCGCCGCACGATAGTACCTTTGCATCAACTGCTCGGTCGCCCGCTTCGCCGGCGTGTCGACGAGGTCGAGCTCGCGCGCGAGCGATGCCTGCAGGTCGAATACCAGCCGGTCCTCGCGCCGGCCGGCCAGGTAGTGCAACCGCACGCGCAGTTCGGCGATCGTGCGTTCCTGCCGTGCGATCGCGCGCGCCTCGCTGATCGTCATCAGATCGTTGCGGGCAAGCTCGCGCCACGTGCGGCCGAGCGCCGCAGCGCGCGCGATCCAGATGACCGTCTGCAGGTCGCGCAGGCCGCCGGGGCTTTCCTTGACGTTCGGCTCGAGGTTGTACGCGGCGTCGTGGTACTTGAGATGGCGCTGCTGCTGCTCGAGCGCTTTCGCGTCGTAGAACGTCTGCACGTCGAGCGCGCCGGTGAACGTGCGCTCGAAGACGCGGTACAGCCGGCGGGACCCCGCCAGGAACCGGTGCTCGAGCAGGCTGGTTGCGATCGTGGCGTCCGCGGCCATCTCGGTCACGCAATCGGCGGGCGTGCGCACGGCATGGCTCAGTTCGATACCGATATCCCAGAGCGCCGTCAGCAGCCGCTCGATCGCATCGGTGTTGGCGCGGTCGGCGGGCTCGGGCAGCAGCACGAGAAGGTCGACGTCGGAGTGCGGAAACAACTCGCCGCGTCCGTACCCGCCTACGGCGACGAGCGCGGCCGTGGCGGGAATGCCTGCCTCGCCCCAGACGCTCGTGACGATTTCATCGGTCAGCCGCGCGAGGCCGCGCAGAAGACGACGCGGATCGGATCGCGCGACGAACGCCAGGCGCAACGCTTCACGTTCTTCGCGCAACCGCGCGCGCCAGTGGGCAACGCGCGGACGATCCGCGGGCGCCGAGTGCGCGCGGTCGGAGGCAGTCTGGAAATGCATCGAATCGTCCGCGCGGCTGCCTTGCAATCGGCCGCGACGCGACGTCAGTGGGGTGCGGGTGGGGGCGGCGTTCCCGCCGACTGCGTCATGATCTCGAAGCCGTCTTCGGTGACGAGCACCGTGTGCTCCCACTGCGCCGACAGCGAGTGGTCGGCGGTGACGATCGTCCAGCCGTCGGCGAGGCAGCGGATGCCCGCGCGGCCGGCATTGATCATCGGTTCGATCGTGAAGATCATTCCCGGCTGCAGCTTGAGACCGGTGCCGGCGCGTCCGTAATGAAGCACCTGCGGCTCCTCGTGAAACTGTTTGCCGATGCCGTGCCCGCAGAATTCGCGTACGACGGAAAAGCCATGGCCCTCCGCGTGCTTCTGGATCGTCGCCCCGATGTCGCCGAGGTGCGCACCCGGTCGCACGGCGCGTATCCCGTGCCACATCGCTTCGTAGGTGATTTCGACCAGGCGCCGCGCCTGGATCGACGGTTTGCCGATGAAGAACATCCGGCTCGTGTCGCCGTGATATCCGTCCTTGATGACGGTGACGTCGATGTTGACGATATCCCCGTCCTTCAGTTTGCGGTCGCCCGGGATGCCATGGCAGACGACATGATTCACCGACGTGCACAGCGACGCGGGATACGGCGAATGCCCTGGCGGCGCGTAATTGAGCGTCGCCGGAGTCGTGTGCTGGACGTCGACCATGTACGCGTGCGCGGCGCGATCGATGTCCTTCGTCGCGACGCCCGGCACGACGAGCGGTGTCAGATGGTCGAGCAGCTCGGACGCGAGCCGCCCGGCTTCGCGCATGCCCGCGATATCGGCTTCCGATTTGAGCTCGACGGCCATCAGTGGCGATTCGTGTCCCGCGTCAAGCGCGCAGGAGTTCGTTGATGCTCGTCTTGGCACGCGTCTTCGCGTCGACTTGCTTGACGATCACCGCGCAGTAGAGACTGTGGCTGCCGTCGGCGGCAGGAAGGCTGCCCGCGACGACGACCGCGCCCGCAGGCACACGGCCATAGGAGATGCTGCCGCGTCCGCGATCGTAGATCTTCGTGCTCTGCCCGATGAAGACGCCCATGCCCAGCACCGAATTCTCCTCGACGACGACGCCCTCGACGACCTCCGAGCGGGCACCGATGAAACAGTTGTCTTCGATGATGGTGGGGTTGGCCTGCAGCGGTTCAAGCACACCGCCGATCCCGACGCCGCCCGACAGGTGGACATTCCGGCCGATTTGCGCGCAGGAACCGACGGTCGCCCACGTATCGACCATCGTGCCGTCGCCCACGTAGGCACCGATGTTGACGTACGACGGCATCAGAACGACGTTGCGCCCGATGTAGGCGCCGCGGCGCGCGACCGCGGGTGGAACGACGCGGACGCCAGCGCCCGCGAAGGCCGCTTCGTCGAAACCCGCGAACTTGGTCGGCACCTTGTCGTAGAAGCGGAAGGGCGCCTGCGGGCCGGCGATACCGATCGGTGCGTTGTCGGCGAGTCGAAACGACAGGAGAACCGCCTTCTTGATCCATTGATGCGTCGTCCAGCCCGACGCTTCTTTCGTGGCGACACGCAATTCGCCGCGATCGAGCGCGGCAATGACGTGCGCAACCGCATCTCTCACCTCGGCCGGCGTGTTCGCCGGCGAAAGCTCGCTGCGCCGCTCCCATGCAGCGTCGATCGTGTGCTGCAAATCGTCCATGCAACGTCCAAAAAGGAGCGAATTCTACACGGGCGAAGCGCAGGCCCGCGCGACGCCGCGGCCACCGCAACAACGTCGAACTGTCGCGCCGACCCCGAGGTCGAGCCTACATCGCCTTGAAGCGATGCGCGAACGTGCGCGAGACGGTGAGCTTCTCGGGTCGGGACTTGAGCGTGATGATCGGCTGGTCGCGCCAGTCGCGCTCAACGCGGGCGATCGCATGCAGGTTCACGATCGTCGCGCGGTGGATCTGCCAGAACACTTCCTGGTCGAGTTCGTCGAAAAGGTCCTTGATCGGCTTCTTGATCAGCGCCTCGGCGTCGTGCGTCACGACCTTCGTGTACTTGTCTTCCGCCTGGAAGTAGACGACGTCGTTGACCGCGATCACCTGCATCGCGTTACCGAGCGAGGCGCGTATCCACCTGAGCGGCGCCGTCCCTTCGTCGCGCTCGGCAAGTCGTGCGATCAGCGCGGTCAGGTCGAGCGGGGCGCTGCCGAGGCGGGCCTTGACCCGCGCGGCAACCTTGGCGATGCGTTCCGGCGTGACGGGTTTCAATACGTAATCGATCGCGCCTTCGTCGAATGCCGCGACCGCGTATTCGTCGTAGGCGGTCACGAAGACGATATGGCAGCGGCCGCCGATCGCACGTGCGACGTCGATCCCCGACACGAGCGGCATGCGAATGTCCAGGAACGCAACGTCAGGTGCGTGCTCGTCGACGCAGGCGAGCGCCTGCTCTCCGTTCTCGGCCTCGCCGACGATCGCCAACTCGGGCCACGCTTCGGCAAGGCGTGCCTTCAGTTGCGCGCGGAGCATCGGCTCGTCCTCGGCGATGAGCGCGGTGGGCATCGTCAGGCGGTCGCCGTTTCTTCGTAGGGAAGCGACAGCGTCGCGCGCATCCCGCGCGGCGCCGCGGGTTCCAGCGCAAAGCGGCCGCGGGTGCCGTAGAGCGCCGCAAGCCGTTCGCGCACGTTCGTGAGTCCGACACCCTGGCCGTCGGTCCGGCGCTCGTTCCCGTCGCCGCGCCCGGTGTCGGTCACGGTCACCGTGATCGAATCACCCGCATGCCGCGCG
>DASSEA010000491.1:0-5233 GCA_035696805.1 Casimicrobiaceae bacterium | reverse complement strand
GTGCGCTACCGTGAATACACGTATCCCGGCGTCCAGCACGGCTTCCACAACGACACGACGCCGCGCTACGACGAGGCCGCTGCGAAGCTCGCTTGGTCGCGCACGCTCGCGTTCTTCAGGGAAAACCTGAACGCCTGAGTGCGACTGACGGGGCCGCGCCGCAGCGCATCAGGCAAACATCCGGCCTTCGGCGAGACAGTCGCAGAGTTCACGGTAGACGGCATGCAGCCGATCGCGGTCCGCGTTGCTGCCCGTGGCGCGCAGGATCCTGCGTGCGAGCGGTCCTCGCGAGAGGATCATGTCGATGGCCGGGCGCCACCAGGCGCCGATCGTGCCATCGCCGCTTGCGTCGACGAGTTCGCGCCACAGGTCACCCGCTCGAAGCGATGCACCCGACACGCCGAGGGTGCGCAGATACGCCGCGTCGTCGACGATCCCGTCATCGCCGTCGCGCATCGTCGCCAGCAATATGTCGTACAGCGTTTCGGTCGCAATCGCCTGCTGGTCCGCGAGCGAGGATGACGACTCGCGGTACAGCGCGCGCACCGTCGCCACCAGCACCGCGGCGATCGCGAGGTCGGCTTGCGGGCATTCCTGTACGTCGACCAGCCTGATCTCGATCGCGTCGCGATCGAAGCGCGGAATCGCTCCCCGCGAGTTCAGCCATTCATGCTGCAGTACGCCTGTCTGATCGAGCGCCGCGATCTCCGCGTACATCGGAGCGAGCACGCGTGCTTCATAGTCGGCGCGCGAATGCGACGTATCGGGAATGACGCGACCCGACACGCTCGGCGTCAGCGTGCAGATCGTTCGATAGTTCTCGAGCCTGCGGTCGAGGAAGCCCTTCGACCTGCCGTCCTCGAAGGGCGAGCTCGCGGCGAGCGCCGGCACGAGCGGCAGCACGAGCCGGATCGCCGCGTGCAAGCGCTCGAATTCCGCGTCCCCGGCAAACGGCAGGTTGACGTGCATGCTCTGCAGGTTCGACCACCCGTGACCGCAACAGTCGTAAATGCGGTCGTACGTTCGATAGATCTCGCCTGCGTCTTCCCAGAGCACCGTGTCGGTCGCCGGATCCATCCACGGGTGCATCGCCGTCGGCATGAGGCGGGCGTCGACGGCTGCGAGCCTTTCGTTCGCCGCGCGGATTTCGTCGTGGAAGCGCGCGGGCAACTCGACGAGCGACGACGTGGGCACGATGTTCTTCACTTCGACGACGTGCCGCACGAGCTCGTTCGACCAGCCGAGCGTGCCGCGCTCCACCTCGGGGGTGTCGCGTCCCGCCAGCGCGCGCAGCAACTGATCCGCGATCGGGCGCACGGCGAGCGAACGCCGGTCGACGATCATATATTCGAGCTCGATGCCGTAGCCGGCGAATGCCGGCAGCGCGAACCTTGCCGTCATGCGGCCTGCGCGTGCCGGCGATCGCGTATCCGTCGCATGAAGACGCCCATGATCTCGCGGTAGAGCGCGTCCTTCAGAACGCCGTCCTCGCCCCCTGCGTCGATGTTCGGGTTGTCGTTCACCTCCATGACGTAGCATTGCCGGCCATCCTGTTTGAGATCGACGCCGTAGAGTCCGTCGCCGATCAGGTTCGCGGCGCGCACGGCCGTGCGCACGACGATTTCAGGCGCCTCGCCGACCGACTGCGCCACGGTCGAGCCCTCCAGAGTCCGCCCGGGTTCGCGCTTCACGATCTGCCAGTGCCCCTGCGCCATGAAGTACTTGCAGACGTACAGCGGGCGGCGATCGAAGACGCCGACCCGCCAGTCGAAGACCGTCGGCAGCCACTGCTGCGCGATGACAAGGTCCGATTTCGTGAACAGCGTGTCGAGGCAGGTTGCCAGCGCCGCCTCGGATTCGACCTTCGACACGCCGAGCGAGAAGGCGCTGTCCGGCTGCTTCAGGATGCAGGGCAACCCGAGCAAGGGGACGATCTGGTCGACGTTCTCCCGATGGACCATCAGCGTCTTCGGCACGGGGACGCGGTGGCGCGACAGCAGTTCGTTCAGATAGACCTTGTTCGTGCATTTCAGGATCGAATCAGGGTCGTCGACGACGACGAGTCCCTCGCTCGCAGCGCGACGCGCGAATCGATACGTGTAGTGGTTGACGTTCGTCGTATCCCGGATGAACAGCGCATCGAACTGCGCGAGCCGGTCGATGTCGTCGCGACCGACGATCTCGGGTCGCATGCCGAGCGCACGCGCGGCGATCCGGAAATGCTCGAGCGCTTCGTCGTTCGACGGCGGTTCCGGTTCGTCGGCGTCGTACAGGATGGCGATCGCCGGCGATTCGCGCGGCGTGGCGCGTGCATGCTGTCGATTGCCGCGGTGCACGTATTCTGCCGCGGCGTCGACCAGCAGCGCGTGCTTGCGCGCCGGAACGTCGCGCGGATTGACGATGCCGATCTCGCGCAGCCGCCAGCGGCCGTTTTCGCGCGCAAACGTCGCGCGTGCGAGCGGGATCCGCGTCGCGGCGAACAGTTGCTGCGCGAGCGCGTCGTTGTGCCGCTCCGGGTCGCGGCCGAACCACGCTTCGATCGTCCACTGCGCGTCGTCGTTCGCGGCGAGCGCGCGCTGCAGCGCGTCATCGAAACCATTGCCCAGCAGCCGGCCGAGTTGCTGCGATTGCAGGTCGCCGAGCGTCTTCACCTCGGGCATCACGCGATGCCCGCGCGCCTCGGCCAGCAGCGAAACGTAGTAACCGCGGCCCTGATAGCGGTCGGTCCGGCAAAGGTTGACGATGCGCGCCGGCTGGTGTTCGCTGAATGCCGGATCGGTGATGTACTCGCGTGCGGTGATGACGCGGACTCCTTCGATTGCGAACGGCCAGTCGCGCGCGTGATTGACGACGAAGCAGACGTTCATGGGCGGTGCGTGGGCGGCGGATAGATGACGAGCAGATTGGCGTCATGCGTGACGATGCCGAGCAGGATCGCGGCCAGCACGCGCTCGACGCCGACCCAGTATTCGTGCGACGGTCCGTAGGGGTTCGGCTGATAAGGGTCGACGACGAGCACGCGTCGTCGCGCGTCATCCCAGCCGGCGATGACGACGAAATGGCCGACGGGATGACCGCCGACGTCGTCGATCGTGCCGTCGTCTTCGAGCTCGCGCGTCGCGCGATACAGGTACGTCGACGACAGGCCGGTGAGAATGGGCAGCCGGCACCGCAGGATGCGCTCGACCAGCCGCGGCGACAGGCTCGCGAGCCGAAGCCGCCCGCCGAGCCGCAGGAACTCCAGGTAGCCCGCAGTCGCGTGCTGCAGACGGGGATCCCGCTTGCGCTCGCGCTGCGCCATCAGGCGCTGGGCCAGATCCACGTTCGGCCGCGTGAACCACGTCGGATCGAACACCGTGATGTTGTACGTGTAGATGCGGGCGCGGTACCCGCGGCGAAGCGCGTCGCAGCCCAGGAACACCGCGTAAGTGCCGCCGTGCTCCAGGCGCCACATGCGTTCGATGACGACGGAAAGCGCTTCGTCGTCGCCGAAGAAGCGATAGATCGCATGCAGGCACGTGGGCCCGCAGGTCGTTTCATCGGGCTGAGGCAGCGTAATGACCGGAAGGTGCAGCGGATGACGCCGCGACGCGCGACGCTCGGGAACGATGCTTCCGTCGTTCAATGCGCCGACGCTCGGGCTCGCGGACCCGCGTGCAGCAGGTCGCGACGGGGCAGCGTCGGTCGGTCTCGGTCCGGTGACGGTATCGGAAGCAGCCACGACGTCCGTACTATTGCCCGCATGCGCAGGCCTCGAATCCGGCGGAGTGCCGAAATGCGTGTACGGATATTCCTACCGCAACGCCACACGAGGGACGTGCCTGGAGCGAGCGTTCAATTCAGGCGAAGAACACGTCGAGCATCGGAAAGCGCGTACCCGCGTGAATGCAGTCCCAGAGATAGATGGCGAAGCCGGGATCGCCGGTCCACAGTGTGTAACGCAGGTGACCGACGTGGCGTTCGTCGTTCGCGGTCTGCTCGATCGCATGCATCGCGAAAGCGCGGGCGCGCGCGAGCCAGCGCGGATCGCCGGTTCGCGCATGGAGCTTCAGAAAGGCGTAGCCATTGCCCGCGGTCCCGTGACAGAGATTCGATCCCTTGCGCAGCGGTCCCGCGGCCCAGATCGCGTCGCCGGCGGAGATCAGCAGATCGTCGAGCGCCTCGCCCGGAAATTCGGCGAGGCAGATGACCACACCGGGTGCGCCGTGGCAGAACTGCATCAGGCGGGGCGTGCGGGCGGACGCGTCCGCGACCACCGGCCAGTTGGCGCCCGCAGGCTCCTCGATTGCGGTCCTGCGCAGGGTCGTTGCGATCGTCTGTGCCCAGGCGCGCCATTGCGCGTCGGTGAACAGACGGCGCCCGCGAATGAGCGGCGAGGCTGTTGCGGCGAACCCATGCACGGCGCCGACGTAGGTGCTTCGCTCGCCGTACAGGTCCTGCGTCCACAAGCGACACTGGCGCTCCACCGACCATTCGAGTTGCGACGAAAGCGTCGCCGCACTTGCACGAAACAGACCGGCCCAGCGCTCGTCGGCGGTGTTTTCGTACATGAACAGCGCGGCGAGCATCGTCCCGGGCGCGCCCCACATCAGCTCGCGTGCGGGGTTCGCCTGGTTCGTCTCGATCAGCGATGCGAGCCGATTCGCGGTGTCGTCCGATGGGGTCAACGCGTACTCGAGCAGCGACAGGCCGGCGTCGCCCATCAGGTACCCCGCAGGGTTCTCGCGCAGCGCGGCCAGCCATTGCGCATTGCGCGTTCGCAGCCCGGGAATATGAGGGCGATAGTCGCGGCCCGGCTCCGAGGCGCCGACAGCGGCGAGGTAGCGTAGCGCCCAGATGACGCCGCCGGCGCCGTGGTACAGCGGCGTTACGGGCGGTACGTCGCCGCCGTCGGTATCGCGCGGATGAATCGGCCAATACGTTTCGGGCGAGAAACGCGCCTCGGTGTCCGCAACGATATGCCGGATCGACGCGCGCGCGCGGTCTTCGTCCCAGCGAAGATCGCAAAGCGGTTCGTGGCGTGCGGGATCGTGAAGCATCCAGTGAAAGGCAGGTCCGACGCGACTCTTGCGGAACGAACGTTAACTCGGATCGAGGGCGCGCGCGGAAGCCGAGTCTGACCCTGCGTTTCCATCGCTCCGCGGCGCCCCGTCGCCCGGTGCGCAGTTTGCGCTACACTCGCCGCCGAATGCGGGATTCCCCGCTTCGCACGCATGGATCAGGAGGAGACGAT
>DASSEA010000490.1:0-7301 GCA_035696805.1 Casimicrobiaceae bacterium | reverse complement strand
CGCCGGCGGCTGGCGTGCCGGGCGAATCATGATCCAAACGAACGATTTCGGACGTCCGCAGCCGATGTACCGCGCGTCGGCCGTCGCGGATGCACGCGCGCCCGTCGCCGTCGAAGGCGGCATGAGCGAGGTCACCGTGACGGTGAGCGGCGAGGCGATCCTCGACACCGTTCGTGCGGGCCGGTGACCCTCGCCGCTCCGGACGCCAGCCGCCCGTTCGAACCCGCAACCGTTACCGACGCCCCCGCCGTCAGCGGATCGCGAAGTCGACGCGCGTCGGCGCGCCCGCGTCCGCGATTCCCGCGGCGGTGAGTTTCGGCGCCACGATGAACACGCGTTCTCCGGGAACGCCGCCTTTGCCCGCGAACCATTCCTTGACGGCCTGCGCGCGCCGGTTCGCAAGCGTCGCCAGCGCCTCGTCGTCCACGCGATAGCTCGCGAGCAGCAATGCCTCCATTTCCGCTGGCGCAATCGTCTTGGCGATTCCGAACACGTTGCGCGGCTTGTCGGGCAAGTCGGTGCTCCGGTAAACGGCACCCAGGAGCTTCTCGTATTCCGATGCGTCGATCGTCATCGATTCGAGGGACGCCGCGGATTGACCGTCCGTGGCGACCGCTTTCTGCTTTTGCACGCGCAGCGCGCGCTCGAGCATTGCGCGTTTCAGGCCCGCTCGATCGACGTCGGGAATCGCACGTCCGGTCGCATCGATTTTCAGGGCGGGACGCTCGGCCAGCGCTTTCGCCAGCGTGACGAGCTTTTGCTCGCCCGACGCGGTCACCTCGGCGCGACCGGGCGGAAATTCGATGTAAGCGAGCTGTTCGCCACCCCCGCCCGCGATCGCACCGAGCAGTGCGAACGGCGCGGTGACGGCTTTGGTGATCAGGTTGACGAAAATCTGCACGATCACCCCCCACACCGAGAACTTCGGGTCGTCGAGCGTGCCTTCGATCGGCAGATCGAGATTGATGACGCCGTTGCGATCCTTGAGAAGCGCGACAGCGAGCAGCACCGGCAGCTTGGTGGCCGTGGGGCTGTCGACGCGCTCGCCGAACGCCAACTGGTCGAGTCGCAGCTTGTTGGATGCCGCGAGCTTGCGATCCTCGATGCGGTAGTGCACCTCGAGTGACAGTTTGCCTTTCTGGATTCCGTAGCCGGCGTACTTGACCGAGTAGGGCGTGAGTGGCGGCAGGTCGACGTCGCTCGCCTTGCCGGTCAAGTCGAGTTGCAATTCGCTCGCGAATGGGTTGACCGTCCCGCGTACGTCGACCGGCGCCGTGCCTTCGACGCGTGCAACGAGTTCGACCGTTCCCGCCTGGGTGGGCGACAACGCCGACACGCTGCCTGCAACGTTCGTCAGATGCGCGTTGTAGTTCGGCTTGACGAAGAAGTCGGCGTACTGCACCTCGCCGTTGGACACGTCGATGCGGCCGATCGAGACGGGGAGCGCCTCGCTCGCGGAGGGCGGCGCCAGTTCCTTCGTCGTCACGCCGCCCGCCGTTCGCGCCGGCGCGGCCGCTGCAGATCCTTGGGCGACCGGTTCGCGCGCAAGCAGATTCCTGAGGTTGAGCGTCGCATCCTCGTGCAGGATCACGCGCGCGTAGAACCGATCCATGCCGACGGCGCCGATGGCAAGGTTGAATGGTTCGGACGTCGTCTTGATGCCCGTCAGGCTGAGCTTCTTCCAGCGCACGAGTTCCTGCGACGTCGGGCGATCGAGTGTCGCGAAGTCACCGATCATGGCGTCGCCCGTGTACGCCATGCGCGCACTTCCATCGCGCGCGGTCGCGTACGTGGCGCGGCCACGGGCATCGATACTGCCGCCGGTCACGATGATGTTGGTCTGCGGCTCGAAATACGGACGCAACGGGACGAGATCGATGCCCTTCGCGTCGATCCGCCAGTCGGCGGCCAACGGGTCGACGACGAGCGCGCCCGCGAGGCGGACATACCCGCTCCGGCCGATTCGCGCGGATGCATCGATCGCGCTTTTCGCGCCGCTTGCGTTGCCGACGTTCGTGACAGTCGCGCGAACGTCGGCAACGCGGAGCTTCACCGGCGAGGCGGCCATCCGATCCTCGATGTCCGCCGTGATGCGTTCCAGATCGACCTTCCCGATCAGGACATCGAACGCCGGCGAGGCTCCGCCGGCATGGGCTGTCCCGTGTGTTGCTGCGGCGCCGGTCAGTTTGCGGGGCACGAGGCGCTGCAGGTTCATGGCGCCGTTCGCGTCACGCGCGATGCGAATCGAACCCTGGCGCAACGCCACGCGATCGACCGCCGTACTGCGCTTTTCGAGATCGAAGGCGATGCCCTCGAAATCCCCGCGCGCAATCCGCCACAGCGGCTCCTTCTCGCCCGTTATCGCAGTCTCGAAGTCGCGCAGCGTCGCCGTGCCTTGCGCCAGCGTGAACTGCAGCTTCTCGCCCTGCGGTGCCGCATCGAATTGGCCCGCCAGGTCGAGGGTTCCGCCGCGAACGATGAGATTCACGAGCGGCACGTAGTACGGATGGAGTTTCGCGACAGGAAGCGTCGTCACCGCGAATCGTCCGCGCGCGTGGCGTGCGGAAAGATCGACGTCGCTCTGCAGGTCGACCTCGGTGCCGTCGTCGACGCTGAGCTTCAACGCGACGGTGCCCGAGGTGCCCGCCGACGCGATGCGCCGCGCTTCGACGCGCACGTTCGACACGACCGCGCCGAAGGGCGGATTCACCGAGCTGTCGGCGACATGAAGCATCCCGTCGACGATGCTCGCCTCTGCGATGTCGAAGCGCCACGGCCGCGCGGTCCCCTGCGACGCACCGTTGCGCATGCCGGACAACCGTGCGAACTCGAGCGTCCCATCGGCATCGCGGCGCAGATCGCCTTCGGGTCCTTCGATGACGAACCGGTCGATCGAGATCGAACGACCGAGCCAGTCGAGTTTTGCGAGTCCGACGTCGATTGCCCTCGCGGAAATGAGCCGTGTGCCGTTCTGCCGAGCGAGCGCCAGACGTTCCACGCGTGCCTTACCGCTCAGCGCGATCGTGCGCGCAACGCCCTTGTCGGTCACGAAAGCGAGCTTGAGCCGTGTCGTGAGCGCGCCGTCGGAGACTCTCGTGCCACCGGGCAACGCCATGTACGCCGCATAGGGGGCGAGCGGCAGCGCGTCGAGGTTCCATTCGAGCGCCGCCTCCTGCACGTCACCGAACGGCGACGTTGCGCTGCCGCCGAGCGCAAACCGCGCGCCGTCGATCGCGCCGCCAAAACGCGGCGTCACGCGGATCTGCGCATCGTGTTGAAGGCTCGACAGGAAGGGAATGCCGATGCCGAGATCCGATACGACGATGCGGCGCGCGTGGGAACGATCGTCGAGCGCGACCGAACCTTCGGTGATCTCGATGTTGTTGAGCGAAAAGCGCGGCGTCGGCGCGTCGGGCTCCGCGGCCGCCTTCGCAACCAGATCGTCGATGCTGTAGCTGCCGTCGGCATTGCGAACGAGATCGATCTCGGGTCGCTCGATGCGTACGGCGTCGAAGACCGGTGCGCGGTACCGTAACGACGCCGCGGACACGTCGGCGTCGAGCGTGGCGAAGCGGAGCAGGAAGCGCTTCGGCTCGCGGTCGGCCAGCGCGAATTCCAGCGCGCGCGCGCGCAGCGTGAACGGATTGAATTCCAGCCGGCCGAGCGTCGCGTTGCGCTCGAAACGCTCCGTAAGCGCAGCCTCGACCCTCGGCTTGGCTACGAGCGGCAGCACGAGAAAGCCCAGGAGCGCGTATACCGCGATCGCCACCGCCACGGCGACTGCGCCATTGCGCAGGTGACGCGGCCACGCCGATGTCCGTGTCGCCGTCGCCTTCATGCACGAAGCGCGAGCGATGGAAGCTCGGGTAGCGCCACGTTCCGGCATCCGCGGAGCGTAGAATCGACGTCGTCCCTTGCGCTGCTCATCGGGAACACGCTCGAACGATGGAACTCGACCCGGTCCTGCTGTCCCGCCTGCAGTTCGCCTTCGTCATCGCATTCCATATCCTGCTGCCGGCGTTCACGGTCGGCCTCGCGTCTTTCATCGTACTGCTCGAAGGCCTGTACGTGGTAAAGCGCGATGCGCTGTATCTCCGCCTGTCGGTGTTCTGGACCCGCATCTTCGCGGTGTCGTTCGGCATGGGAGTCGTATCCGGCATCGTAATGCCGTTCCAGTTCGGCACCAACTGGAGCCGTTACACCGATGCGACCGGCAACGTGCTCGGCCCGCTGTTTGCCTACGAGGGGCTGATCGCGTTCTTCCTCGAAGCGGGCTTCCTCGGCATCATGCTGTTCGGGCGCAAGCGCGTGCCGCCGTCGGTGCATTTCTTCTCGGCGGTCATGGTCGCCGCCGGAACGCTGTTCTCGTCGTTCTGGATCCTCGCCGCCAACAGCTGGATGCAGACGCCCGTCGGGCACGACATCGTCGACGGACGCTACGTTCCGGCCGACTGGCTCGCGATCATCTTCAATCCGTCGTTCCCCTACCGGCTCGTGCACACGGTCACGGGCTTCTACCTGACGACGGCGTTCGCGGTGCTCGGGGTCACCGCGTGGCACCTCAAGCGCGAACGCCATCTCGCCGAGGCGCGCGCCGTGCTCGGCATGACCGTGACGTTCATCGCGATCTTCGTGCCGATCCAGATCATTGCCGGCGACCTGCATGGGATCAACACGATGCACCATCAGCCGGTGAAGCTCGCGGCAATGGAAGGGCTGTGGGAGACGCAGGCGCGCGCACCCGCCGTGCTGTTCGCGATCCCCGACGAACAGGCCGAGCGCAATCACGCGGAAATATCGATTCCGGCGCTCGCGAGCGTGTATCTCGCGCACTCGACCGACGCCGTCATCAAGGGCCTGAAGGAAGCGCCGCGGGCCGACCGTCCGCCGGTGGCGCCGGTGTTCTTCGCGTTTCGCATCATGGTCGGTATCGGCGTGCTGATGCTGGTGATGGCGCTGTGGGGATTGTGGTTGCGCTGGCGTGGTCGGCTGTACACGACGCGCGCCTACCAGACGGCATGCGTGATGATGCTGCCGGCGGGCTTCATTGCCGTGCTGGCCGGCTGGACGGTCACCGAGGTCGGACGCCAGCCGTGGGTCGTCCATGGCCTGATGCGCACGCGCGACGCGGTATCGCCGTCCCTCACCGGTTCCGACGTGCTGGCATCGATCGCGCTGTACGTCGTCGTGTACCTGATCGTTTTCGGCGCCGGGATCTTCTACATGGCGCGGCTCGCGCGCGCGGGCCCGCCGGAGCAGGTCGAGTTGCGCGAACCTTCGCTCGACGAACGTCCCGCGCGCCCGCTGTCGGGCGCGCGCGCCCATTCCTGACGCGGACATGCATCTCGATCTCGTTCCCGTCTGGACCGTGATTCTTGCCGTTGCGGTGTTCATGTACGTGCTGCTCGACGGCTTCGACCTCGGCATCGGCATCCTCGCGCCGATGGCCCCCGGCGACGACGCGCGCACGCTGATGATGAACACGATCGCGCCGGTCTGGGACGGCAACGAAACGTGGCTGATCCTGGGGGGCATGGGCCTCCTCGCTGCCTTCCCGCTCGCGTTCGCCGTGATCATTCCAGCCGTCTATTTTCCATTGCTGCTGATGCTGCTCGGCCTCATCTTCCGCGGCGTCGCGTTCGAGTTCCGGCTGAAGAAGACGAGTCACCGCCACCACTGGGACCTGTCGTTTTTCGCCGGATCGGCGATCGCGACGTACTTCCAGGGCGTCGTGCTCGGCATGTACGTCGAGGGGTTCACGGTGACGGGACGCGTGTTCTCCGGCACGAGCTTCGACTGGATGCGGCCGTTTCCGCTGGCGACCGGTGTCGGACTTATCTTCGGCTACGCGTTGCTCGGCGCGACGTGGCTCGTCATGAAGACCGAAGGCGACCTGCAGCGGTGGGCGCGCTTGCGTGCGCTGGTCGCGCTCGCCGGCGTTCTCGCGTTCATCGTGATGGTGAGCGTATGGACGCCGTTCCTGAACGCGCAGGTCGCCGCACGCTGGTTCAGCACGCCGAGCGTCTACTATCTCGCGGTGGTGCCCATCGTGACGGCGGCGATCGCATGGGCGACGTGGCGCGCGCTTCGCCGCGATTCCGACTACGTGCCGTTCATCGGGGCGATGGGGCTGTTCGCGATGTGCTACCTCGGGCTCGGCATCAGCCTCTACCCGTACGTCGTCCCTTACGCGCTGACGCTGTGGGACGCTGCCGCGGTGCCGTCGACGCAGATGTTCCTGCTGATCGGCACGCTGTTCCTGCTGCCGATCATCTTCACCTACATCGGCTGGTCGTATTACGTGTTTCGCGGCAAAGTGACGGCGGACGTCGGATACCACTGACACCAAGCTCCAGCGATCCGCAGCACGCTCGTCGGCGGGGCTGCGATCAACGGGCCCGCCAGCGACCGGATCCGATTCCTGTCCGCGTCGTGGGTGATGTATTCCACCGGCGATTTTCCGTCCACGCGCGCAAGCATCAGCGCCGGGACGAGGCTCGCGATTCGCACCTCGATGCCCTCGCGCGACTCCCACGTCACACCGGCGAGATACGCGTCGGCAAATGCGGCGTAGCACGCGACATAGTCATCCGCGAACTGCGGCCGCGCGACGCACTTCAGCAGAAAGTGATTGAGACAGAACGCCGCATCGAACGCCGGATCGCCGTACCACGCGCACTCGGCGTCGAGGAAAACGGGCCCGCGCGGGCCCAGCAGGATGTTCTTCGGGCTCACGTCGCCGTGCACGAGCGCGATGCGGTTTTCCGCCGTCCGTTGCGCAAGCCCGCGCAGTCGTTCGGCGAGGTCAGGGTGTCGAACGGCCGTCGCGAGCAGATACGGCTCCAGGCGAATCGCGTGGAAGATCGCATCGGTTGCGAACCGTTGCGCGACCGCCGGATCGCGGGCGCTCGCGGCATGCAGGCGGGCGAGAACCGCCGCCACCTGCGACGCGATCCGCGGGTCCGCGACGCCGTCGAGCAGCGCGCGCTTCCACACCGGATGATCTTTCGCGTCGAGATACGCCATCGCAAACACCGCCCGCGCGGGATCCGCTGCGATCGGTGTCGGTACGTTGTCCGGGCAATGCTGCGACGCGAACTCGAGCCACGCCCATTCATACGCGTTGCGTTCGATCGGCGCGGTCCACGTCTGCGCCACCTTGAGCTTCGGCAGCGCGCGCTTGATGCAGATGCTCCGACGGGGAAGGTCGACCCGCCAGATGTCGGACGACACGCCGCCCGTCAGCGGCGTCCAGCGAAGTGCGTCGTCAGCGGCTGCGAGCCGCTGATCGACGACGAACT
>DASSEA010000489.1:0-2565 GCA_035696805.1 Casimicrobiaceae bacterium | reverse complement strand
CGAGCCAGTCGCGGTCCTCGAGCACGTCGGCCAGCGCATCGAAGTTCTTGCCGAAGTATTCCGGCAGCTTGAGTCCCGCCGCGAGCGCGGCGAAAAGCGTCGCCTTGTCCTCGGCGTGCGAGAGGTCGACGTCGAGATAGCGGATCTTCGCGTGCGTCACCGCGGCTTCGACCGCGTCGGCGTGCCCGTGGTACTCGAGCACGCGCGCCTCGTCGTAGTTGGACAGATCCGGCAGCTTCATTCGCGGATCCTTCGGAACGTCGCGTAGTGGTCGTCGCTGTAATAGCACACTTCGGGCGCCGTGCGTGGACCGCCGCAAACGATCCGGCGCGCGCCCCGCGTGCGCACGCCAGGTGTCGCAATGGTGTACTCGTGATAGTAACCGCGCTTGCGCGAGGGCAGCGAACGCTCGCGATTGCCGAACGTCACGCCGTCACGCTCGTATCGGAACGGGCCGCCGGCATGGATCAGCGCAAGCACTTCGCGCGCTTCGCGCGGCAGCGCGGCGGCTTCGATGTCGCCGTGCGGACCTGGCTCGCGTGCATGCGCCGGCGCGGTCAGTACCGCGAGGGACGCGCAGACGATCGTGAGGAACGCCGCGCGAACCAGCGCGCGCGGGCCCGTGAGCCGAGTCATGCGGCGCAGTTTAGCGCGTCCGTCGCCGACGCGCGCAGGTACCGCCGATCAGCCGGCGGCCTTCGCCACGTCGGAAGGCCGGACCCGGATGTGCAGGTCGCGCAATTGCTGCTCGGTGGCGGGCGCAGGCGCGTCGACGAGCAGATCCTGGCCGCGTTGCGTCTTCGGGAATGCGATCACGTCGCGGATCGATTCGGCGCCGCACATCAGCGTGACGATGCGATCGAGCCCGAACGCGATTCCGCCATGCGGCGGCGCGCCGTATTGCAACGCGTCGAGCAGGAAGCCGAACTTGCGCCGCTGGTCGTCGACGCCGATGCCGAGCGCCTCGAACACGCGCGCCTGCATGTCGGGTCGATGTATGCGCACCGATCCGCCGCCGATCTCCCATCCGTTCAGCACGACGTCGTAGGCCTTCGCGATCGCGTGCTCGGGATCGGTGGCGAAGCTCTCGGCGTGCGCGTCCTTGGGCGCGGTGAACGGGTGATGGCGGGCGATCCACGCACCCGTGGCGTCGTCCTGCTCGAACATCGGGAAGTCGACGACCCAAAGCGGCTTCCACCCGGCTTCGAAGAGGCCGCGCTCGTGCCCGATGCGCGTGCGCAATGCGCCGAGCGTATCGTTGACCACCTTCGCGCGATCGGCACAGAAGAAAATGACGTCGCCAGACTGCGCGCCGGTGCGCTCGATGATCGTGCGCAGCACGTCGGGCGTCAGGAACTTGACGATCGGCGACTGCAGTCCTTCCTCGCTGGGCCTCGCGGCATCGTTCACCTTGACGTAGGCGAGTCCCTTCGCGCCGTAGACCGTGGCAAGCGCCGCGTAGTCGTCGATTTCCTTGCGCGTCATCGAGCCGCCGCCCGGCACGCGCAACGCGGCGACGCGCCCGTTGAAGAGCTCGGCCGCGGCGCGGAACACCTTGAAGTCGACGCTGCGCATCACGTCGGTAAGCTCGGTGAGCTTCAGCGGCACGCGCAGATCGGGCTTGTCCGAGCCGTAGTCGCGCATCGCGTCGTCGTACTTCATGATTGCAAACGGATCGGGCAGCTCGAGCCCCATCGCGTCGCGGAACATCGCGCGGACGAGTCCTTCCATCATGTCGCGGATCTCGAGCTCGTCGAGAAACGCCGTCTCGATGTCTATCTGCGTGAATTCGGGCTGGCGGTCGGCGCGCATGTCCTCGTCGCGAAAGCACTTGACGATCTGGTAGTAGCGGTCGAAGCCCGCGATCATCAGCATCTGCTTGAACAGCTGCGGCGACTGCGGAAGCGCATAGAACTGCCCGTGATGCATGCGCGACGGCACGAGAAATTCGCGCGCGCCCTCCGGCGTGGACTTGTAGAGCACCGGCGTTTCGATGTCGACGAAGCCATGCGCATCGAGATAACGCCGCGCCGCCATGGCCGCCCGATAGCGCAGCATCAGGTTGTGCTGCATCTGCGGCCGGCGCAGGTCGAGCACGCGATGCGAAAGCCGCACGGTTTCCGACAGGTGCTCGTCGTCGAGCTGGAACGGAGGGGTGGCCGATGCGTTCAGGATGTCGATCGACTGCGCCAGGATCTCGACTTCGCCGGACGGCAGGTTCGCGTTGACGGTGCCTTCGGGTCGCGGGCGTACCCGCCCGGTCACCGCGACGCAGTATTCGTTGCGCAGCTTCTCGGCGATGGCGAACGTTTCGGCGCGGTCGGGATCGCATACGACCTGCACGATGCCTTCGCGATCGCGAAGATCGATGAAGATGACGCCGCCGTGGTCGCGGCGCCGGTGCACCCATCCCATCACGGTCACGTCGTTGCCCAGGTAGCGCCGGTCGATGCGGCCGCAGTAGTCGGTGCGTTTCAAATCGTTCTCAGTTCCGGATTTCGGAGGACGTGCTCGGCGCACGATGCGCGGCAGCGTCCGTCGCTGCGCCACGCACGGCGCGCGCGT
>DASSEA010000488.1:0-3446 GCA_035696805.1 Casimicrobiaceae bacterium | reverse complement strand
ACGTCCTGCGCAATCGGCAGCGCCATCGCCGTTCGCCGCGCGACCGTGCCCGCACGCTCCGCAAAGACGACCTTCACGAGCCGCGCATGCGAGCGGCGTTCTTCAGCCGTCGGTTCGTGATCGACGACATGGAAGCCCTGTTTCTGGATGAAATCGCGAACGACCGACCCGGTGCGGGCGATTTCCATGCCCTTGACGAGACGGATGTCCAGTGTCGCCATCGCCGTGGACGGGATTACGTTGCTGGCCTGCGCCCCGATACGGCTGCTTGCCATTCCGCGGATATTCAGCGAGGGTTGCGTCAGCAGCTCGTAGAGCCCCTTCGTCCCATCGTCAGTGGCGCCCAGCCAGAAGTCACGCATCAACTGCGCATCGATCGCGGGCACTTCCGCGATCGCCTTGCGCTCGATCGGCCCGAGCGGTTCCACCTGATCGTAGAACCCGGGAATCGCCACCCGTCCATTGTGATCCTTCATGGATGAGAGCAGCCGGGCGAGCTCCAGCGCGGGATTCGGTGCCCAGTTGCCGTAGTGACCGCTGTGCAGCTCTGTGCGCGCACCGTATGTCGTGACGTCGAACGTGAGCACCCCGCGCGCGCCGAAGACGATCGACTGCTGCCTGTTCTGGTAGACGGGGCCGTCGCACACCAGCCAGAGATCGGCCGCGAACAGCTGCGTGTTCGCCGCGATCGTCGGCTCCAGATTCGGTGAGCCGGCTTCCTCTTCTCCTTCGAACGCGAGCTTGATGTTCGAATGCATTCGCAGGCCGGCCGCACGGATCGCATCCAATGCGGTCAGCATGGCGACGATCGGCGCTTTGTCGTCGCCCGCGCCGCGCGCGTACAAACGCCATTCCGGGTTGAAGGGAGTTCCCGCGGGCGGCAGCGGGATCTGAGTGCCGCCGTCTTCGACGGGACGCTCACGCAGCGTCGGCTCGAACGGCGGCGATGCCCATTCCTTCGGGTCGAGCGGCTGGCCGTCGTAATGGGCATAGAGGCCGATCGTCCGTGTCGCGCCGGGAGCCTGAATCTCCGCGACGACCACGGGGTTGCCGCCGCCGGTGGACACGAGCTTCGGCGCGAGCCCGCGCGCCTGCAACATCTTCGCGATCAGCTCGGCGTTGCGCTGGATGTTCGGCTTGTCGCTCGAGACGTTCGGCACGGCCAGCAGCGCGACGAACTCGTTGACGATAGCCCGCTCGTGTTCCTGTCGCCACTTGCGTGCCGCCTGAGCGGCAGGATTGGTTTGTGCCGCCGCAAGCGTCGGCAATAGAAGGAGCGCCGGCAGCAATCGAAGCATGGCAATAGTGTAGGATGCGCCGCGTGGGTGGTCGATTCGAGATCCTTCACGAGATCGAGCGGCTCGATCCCGAGCGCGACCACCAGAGGATCGTGTACCTGTCGGTTGGCTACGAGTTTCCCTGGGACGCGATTCGTTCGCTTGAAATCGCGTTGTACCGCACATATTGCGTGCCGAGCATCTCGGCCCTGCTCGATCGCACCGGCGAATTCCGCGAACGCACGCAGCAGCGCTATGACGACACGTCGCTCCTCGTCGCTGAAATGTGCAAGTGGGGGTACGAGAGCGGCCGCGGCAAGGAAGCGCTCGAGCGGATGAACTGGGCGCACGGCCACTTCAAGATCTCGAACGACGACTTCCTGTACGTGCTGTCGACATTCATCTACGAGCCGGTGCGCTGGATTGATCGGTTCGGGTGGCGTGCCACCTGCCGGAACGAGCGGCTCGGCTACTACTACTTCTGGCGCGAAATCGGCAAGCGAATGGGGATTGCGAGCATCCCGCACTCCTACGATGCGTTCGACGCGTGGAGCCGCGCGTACGAGCGTGCGCAGTTTCGCTTCACCGAGACCAACCACCGCGTCGGTTCGTACACGCGCGATCTCTTCGCCGCCTGGTTTCCGCGAGTCTTCACCCCGATCGTTCGCTACAGCATCTACGCGATGCTCGACGAGGCGATGATTGCCGCCTTCGGGTTTCCGCAGCCGCTTCCGCTGACGCGACCGCTCCTGCAGGCGGCATTGAAGCTGCGGGGTCGCGCGGTCAGGTTGCTGCCGCCGCGGCGCGAGCCGCACTTCTTTACCGATCGCCGGAACCGGACGTATCCGCGCGGCTACCGGATCTCGGACCTCGGTCCGCCGCGCCTGGTCGCCGCTGAACGAAAGCGCGCGCAGGGGGCGCCATGAACGCGTGGACACGCAGGGAACTTCTGGCAGCGGGGATCGCGCTCGGCGTGGCACCGCGCGACGCGCTTCGCTCGCCGGCGGTACAGGTGAAGGTCGGCGAACGCTCGATCGCCGACTTTTTCCGCCAGTTCACCGACGACTGGGTCCGTCACGATCCGGATCTGGCGACCTCGACGCGATATTTTTCCGGCGCCGACCAGGATCGCCTCGAGCGGCAGCTGACGCCGCGCACGCTGGAGTGGCGGCGCGACCGCATCGGGCGTGCGCGTCGGGGCCTTGCGGAGCTGCGTCGATTCGATCGGGCCCGGTTGACGGATGCACAGCGGCTTGCGGCCGATGTCATGGAATGGCAACTCGACATGCGCGTCCGCGAGGAGCCGTTCCTCGACTACACCTTTCCGCTCGAACAGATGAACGGCGCGAATGTCGTGCTCGTCGAGGCATTGACGGTGCGTCATCCGCTCGCGAGCGAGCGCGACGCCGAGAACTACGTTGCCGCACTCGGTCAGGTCGGGACGCGGATGGACGAGTCGACGGCCGAAGCGCGGCGACTTGAAGGCAGACAGTTCATCCCGCCGCGATTCATCCTCGTCGCCACCATCAAGCAGATGCAGTCATTTGCCGAAATGGCTCCTGCGCAGAACCCGTTCGTCACCGTGTTCGCCGAGCGGATCGCGACAATCGAATCGCTCGATACGGCGAAGCGGGAGCGGCTTCGCCGCGCAGCCGAACAGATTGTCGCGTCACAGATTTACCCGTCATGGACGCGTGCGCTCGCCGTCCTGCAAGCGCAGACGGGCCGAGCGACCGATGACGCCGGATTGTGGCGGTTGCCCGGCGGCTCCGACGCGTACTCGTATTTCCTCGGTTACTTCACGACGACGAGGCTGACGCCCAGCGAGATCCACGAGATCGGTCTGATGCACGTGAGCCGCATTGAGAGCGAGATGGATCGGCTGTTCCGGCGGATTGGCCGCGCGGACGGTTCGGTCAAGGATCGGATCGACAAGCTCTCGCTCGATCTCCAGTATCCCAACCCGCGCTCCGACGAGAGCCGCGAGCAAATCATGCGCGACATCGACGGCATCATTCGCGATGCCGAACGCCGCGCCGCGCTGCTGTTCGACAAACGTCCGGTGTCACCGGTCGTCGCCCGTCCGTTTCCGACGTTCCGTGAGGCGAACGCTGCCGCGAACTACAACGCGCCCCCACCCGACGGCTCGCGTCCCGGCACATTCCAGTA
>DASSEA010000487.1:0-2795 GCA_035696805.1 Casimicrobiaceae bacterium | reverse complement strand
TCCGACGCCTGTGACAAGCTGCGCTTCGAGGCGCTCGACGATCCGGCGCTGTTCGAGGACGACGCCGAGCTCGCGATCCGCGTCGATTACGACGCCGCCGCGCGCACGATCACCGTCGCCGACAACGGCATCGGCATGAACCGCGACGAAATCGTCGCCAACCTCGGCACGATTGCCAAATCCGGTACGCGCGAGTTCTTCGCGCGGCTCACCGGTGACCAGCAGAAGGACGCGCACCTGATCGGGCAGTTCGGGGTCGGTTTCTATTCGTCGTTCATCGTCGCCGACCGCGTCACCGTGCTGACGCGGCGCGCCGGCGAGCCGGCGGCGCAGGGTGTGCGCTGGGAATCCGACGGCGGCGGCGAGTTCGTCGTCGAGCCAGCAGAGCGGGCGCAGCGCGGAACGGAAATCACGCTGCACCTGCGCGAGGGCCAGGACGATCTGCTGTCAGGCACGCGGCTCCGCGCGATCATTCGCAAGTATTCGGATCACATCGTGCAGCCGATCCGGATGAAGAAGGAGGAATGGAAAGACGGCGCGCAGCGCAAAACGGACGAAGACGAAACCGTCAACCAGGCGAGCGCACTGTGGGCGCGGCCCAAGAGCGAGATCACCGATGAGCAGTACCGCGAGTTCTACAAGCACGTCGGCCACGATTACGACGATCCGCTGGCGTGGGTGCACGCCCGCGTCGAGGGCCGCCAGGAGTACACGGAGCTCCTGTACGTCCCGGCGCACGCGCCGTTCGACCTATGGGACCGCAACGCGCGACACGGCATCCGTCTTTACGTGCGGCGCGTGTTCATCATGGACGACGCCGAGCAGTTGCTGCCCGCGTACCTGCGCTTCGTGCGGGGGATCGTCGATTCCAACGATCTGCCGCTCAACGTGTCGCGCGAGATCCTGCAGGAATCGCGCGACATCGAAACGATCCGCGCCGGCTGCACGAAGAAGATCCTCGATCTGCTGGCGACGCTCGCCGCGAACGACCCCGACAAGTACAAAACGTTCTGGCGCGAGTTCGGCAGCGTGCTGAAGGAAGGCGTCGGCGAGGACTTCGCCAACAAGGAAAGGATCGCGGCGCTGATGCGCTTCGCGTCGACGCACGGCGACTCGCCGGAGCAGACAACGTCGCTCGCCGATTACGTCGGCCGGATGAAGGCGGGGCAGGAACGCATCTATTACGTGACGGCGGAGTCGTACAACGCGGCGCGCAACAGCCCGCATCTCGAAGTGTTCCGGCGCAAAGGCATCGAGGTCCTGCTGCTGTCCGACCGCGTCGACGAGTGGTTCGTAAGCCACGTCACGGAGTTCGAGAAAAAAGCGCTCGCGTCAGTTGCTCGCGGCGGACTCGATCTTGGCGGTCTCGAGGACGCTGCGGAAAAGCAGGCGACCGAGCAGGACGCGGGCGAGTTCAAGCCGTTCATCGACCGGATGCGGCAGAGCCTCGGCGAGCGCGTCAAGGACGTGCGCGTCACGCGCCGGCTGACCGAGTCGCCGGCGTGCCTCGTCGCCGACGAACACGACGTCAGCGCCAACCTCGCCCGCATGCTGAAGGCGGCGGGCCAGCGCGCGCCCGAAGCAAAGCCGATCCTCGAAATCAATCCGCGGCACCCCGTCGTCGCGCATCTGCGCAGCGACGATCGGCGTTTCGACGATTGGGCGAGCGTGCTCTTCGACCAGGCGCTGCTCGCCGAAGGCGGTCAACTCGACGATCCCGCGATGTTCGTCAAGCGGATCAACCAGCTGATGCTCGAACGACCCGCCGGCAACGAGGGCGCCGCCGCGGGCTGAGCGATCGTTCGCGGTGCGCGACACAAACGCGCGGCATGAATCGCGCGCGATACGCCCGCATCGCCGGGACGGCGCTGAGCAAGTCGGTTCGACACGAGGCTCGGGAAGGCGTTCGGCGCGCATTTCCGCTAGACTCTGGAGCGCCAATAACGACACTTGATAGGAGGAGACGATGGAGCGGAGGAAATTCCTGGTTCGCGGGGCGCTCGCCGCCGGCGGCGCCGCGGCGGTGACGAAGGCGATCGCGCAGGCACCCGCGCTGCCGACCATTCGCTGGCGTTGCGCATCGAGTTTTCCAAAGAGCCTCGATACGATCTACGGCGGCGGCGAAGTCGTCGCGAAGCGCGTCGAGCAACTGACCGGCGGCAAGTTCCAGATTCGCGTGTTCGCGGCAGGCGAAATCGTGCCGGCGTTCGGCGTCGTCGACGCGATCCAGCAAGGAACGATCGAATGCGCGCACACGGCTAGCTATTACTTCGTCGGCAAGAACAAGGCGTTTGCGTTCGACACGACGCTGCCGTTCGGACTCAATCAGCGTCAGCAGAACGCCTGGATCTATTACGGCGGCGGACTCGAGCTCGTCCGCGAATTCTTCAAGGATTTCGGCATCATCTCGTTCCCGGCCGGCAACACCGGCGTGCAGATGGGCGGCTGGTGGCGCAAGGAGGTGAAGACCGTCAATGACCTCAAGGGCGTCAAGATGCGCATCGCCGGTCTCGGCGGCGAAGTGATGGCGCGGCTCGGCGCCGTGCCGCAGCAGATCGCCGGCGGCGATATCTATCCGGCGCTCGAGCGCGGCGCGATCGATTCAGCCGAGTGGGTCGGACCTTACGACGACGAGAAGCTCGGGTTCTACAAGGTCGCACCGCATTACTACTTTCCCGGTTGGTGGGAAAGCAACTCGATGTATTCGTTCTACGTGAACATCAAGGAGTGGGAGAAGCTGCCCAAGGAATACCAGGCGGCGATCGAAGCGGCGTCGTACGAGGCGAACATCGACA
>DASSEA010000486.1:0-2393 GCA_035696805.1 Casimicrobiaceae bacterium | reverse complement strand
CGTGACCGCCGCATTCGACTATTCCAGGCTCGACCGTCCGGGAGCGCTGACGCGATTGCGTCTGCAGAGCACGGTGGCTGCGGTGCGCAATCGCGCCGCGGGCGTCGACGTCGGTTACGTCCGCGGCGGCGTGCTTCGGCGCGTGCGGGCCCGTCATTGCGTCCTCGCCTGCTACAACATGATGATTCCCTACATCATGAAAGAGCTCGTGCCCTCGCAGTCCGACGCGCTGGCGCTCAACGTCAAGGCGCCGCTCGTCTATGTGAAAGTCGCGGTGCGCAACTGGAAGCCGTGGATCGAGCGTGGAGTGCACGAAATCTCCAATCCGATGGGATTCTTTTCGCGCGTGAAGCTCGACTACCCGGTGAGCCTCGGCAACTACCGATGCCCGCGCTCGCCCGACGAGCCCATCATATTGCATCTCGTGCATGTGCCCACCTCGCGCGGAGCCGGTCTCGATCTGCGCACGCGGTTGCGCACCGCGCGGGCGATCCTCTATGCGACGTCGTTCGAGACGTTCGAGCAGCATGCCCGCGACGAGTTGACGCGCATGCTCGGCCCCGGCGGATTCAAGGCCGACGCCGACATTGCCGCGATCACCGTCAACCGCTGGGGGCACGGCTATTCGTACACCGAAAACTCGCTCTTCGACCCGGCTGGGAATGGCCCCGAGCCGAGCGAAGTCGCGCGAGCGCGTGTCGGGCGCGTGGCCATCGCCAATTCGGATGCAGCCTGGGACCCGTATGCGCACGCAGCGATCACCGAGGCGCACCGTGCCGTCGGCGAACTCCTCCGCTAGCTCGAAATCCCCGTCGAAGCGATAAGCCCGCATCCTCCGAAGGGCCTCGACGCCCATTGCTGCAATGCGCGGCGGCAAGCGCGGCCCTACCGCCTCGCCCCCGAATCGCGGTCGAACAGGTGGAGCGCCGCTGCGTCGAAGTGCAGCCGCACCGTTTCGCCTTCGCGAACTCCGGGGCGATGTTGCGTCCGCACCTTGACCCGGTGTTCGCCGACTTCGACGTTGACGATGCTGCTGTCGCCCAGGTCCTCGACCAGGTCGACGCGGCCGGGGATACCGTCGGCGGCGAAGGACAGCGCGCCGGGACGAAGACCGACGATAACGGCGCCATCGCCGACGCCGTCGCGCTGCAGAGCGGATTCGAACTCGCCGATGATCAGCCGTCCGTGATCGATCGTGCCCGGAAGCAGATTCATCGGCGGACTTCCGATGAACGCGGCGACGACGACCGACGCCGGATTCTCGAAGACTTCGTTTGGCGTGCCGATTTGCACGATGCGGCCTTCGATGAACACGGCGATGCGATCGGCGATCGTCATCGCTTCCTCCTGGTCGTGGGTGACATAGACGGTGGTGACGCCGAGCGCGCGCTGGAGCTTGCGCAACTCGACCCGCGTTTCCAGCCGGAGCTTGGCGTCGAGATTCGACAAGGGCTCATCGAGCAGGAACAGCTTGGGTTTGCGGACGATGGCCCTCGCCAGCGCGCACCGCTGTTGCTGGCCTCCCGACAGCTGGCCGGGTTTGCGATCGAGCAGGTGATCGATACGGACCTTCGTCGCGGCATCGCGCACGCCGAGGTCGATCTCCGTGCCCGGCGTTCCGACCATGCGCAACGGGAAGGCGATGTTCTCGTATACGCTCATATGCGGATACAGCGCATAACTCTGGAAGACCATCGCCACGTCGCGTTCCCCCGGCTCGCGATGCGTCACGTCGACGCCGTCCTGGATGACCCGGCCGGCATCGTGCGGCTCGAGACCGGCGAGGATGCGCAGCGTCGTCGTCTTGCCCGATCCGGACGGCCCGAGCAGCGCGAAGAACTCGCCGGCGGCGATCGCGAGATCGATGCCGTGCAGCACCGTCACCGCCCCGTGCCGCTTGACGATGCCTTCGAGCCTGACGGTGCCTGCCGCGCTCATCGCCGTCCCCCGCCTTTGACGGCGCCGACGGTGAGGCCCTTGACGATATGACGCTGCGCCAGCAGCCCCAGGAGGATGACCGGCGCCATCGCGAGGACGGCGCCCGCAGCGAGCTTCGCCCAGAGCGTCTGCTCGACCGAGATGAAATTGAACATCGCGACGGTAACGGTGCGAACGCGATTGCCACCGAGCACGACGGCGAACAGGAATTCGTTCCACGCGTTCAGGAACACGAAAATGGTCGTCACTGCGATGCCGCCGCGCACCTGCGGCAGGATCACATGCCACAAGGCACGCATGCGGCCGGCGCGATCGAGCAGCGCCGCCTCCTCCATCTCGCGGGGGATGTCCTCGAAGTAGGACACCAGCAGCCAGACGGCGAACGGCAGCGAGAATGTCAGGTAGATGACCACAAGGCCGGAATACGTATCGAGCATCGCCAGTTTCTGCAGCAC
>DASSEA010000485.1:0-2424 GCA_035696805.1 Casimicrobiaceae bacterium | reverse complement strand
TGCATTCGACGATGCGCTGGCGTCGTGCCGGCGCGAAGCGAAGGCGAGCTTCGGTGACGATCGCGTGCTGGTGGAGCGGTACCTGCTGCGTCCGCGTCACATCGAGATCCAGGTGTTCGCGGACAACCACGGCAACTGCGTGCATCTGTTCGAGCGCGATTGCTCGGTACAGCGGCGCCACCAGAAGGTGCTGGAGGAGGCGCCCGCGCCGGCCATGACGGAGATTCGCCGGCGCCAGATGGGCGACGCCGCCGTGGCGGCCGCGCGCGCGGTCGGCTATGCGGGCGCCGGGACGGTCGAATTCATCGCGGCCGCCGATGGCAGCTTCTATTTCATGGAGATGAACACGCGGTTGCAGGTCGAGCATCCGGTGACCGAAATGATCACCGGGCAGGATCTCGTCGAATGGCAACTGCGCGTCGCGAACGGCGAGCGGCTGCCGCTTGCGCAGGAACAGTTGTCGATTCGCGGTCATGCGCTCGAAGCGCGCGTGTACGCGGAAGACCCGGACAAGGGTTTCCTGCCGTCGACCGGGCGGCTCGTCCATCTCGCGCCGCCGAAGGAGTCGTTGCACGTGCGGGTCGACACCGGCGTCGAGCAGGGCGACGAGATCACGCCGTATTACGATCCGATGATTGCGAAGCTGATCGTCTGGGATCAGACGCGCGAACTCGCGCTCGCCCGCATGTTCCAGGCGCTCGGCGATTACCGGATCGTGGGCGTCGCGAACAACGTCGAATTCCTGTCGCGGCTTGTCGCGTCGCCCGCGTTCGCGCGCGGAGATCTCGATACCGGCCTCATCGAACGCGAGCGCGCGTTCCTGTTTCCCGAAGCGGGCGATGTGCCGCGCGAAGCGTACCTCGTCGCGGCGCTCGCGACGGTGCTGCGCGAGGAAGACCGCGCGCGCGCCGCCGCGGCGCGACATCCCGACCCGTATTCGCCGTGGCACCATCTCGACGGCTGGCGGCTCAATTCGGATTTCGAACGGCGGCTCATTTTTCGTCATGGCGGACGCGAAACGACCGTCGTCGTCGGTTACGCGGGCGGACACTACGCGCTGACGCTGGACGGCGACACGACGGCGGCGCAGGGTGAACTCGGACCCAATTCGACGTTGCGCGTGGAGCTCGGTGACTTGCGTCTCGACGCGACGGTCGTCGCGATCGGTGAACGGCGGCACGTGTTTCTCAACGGACGCAGCTACCAGCTCGCGCGTGTCGATCCGCTGTACCACGCGGGCGAGGGACTGGGCGTCGAAGGACGGCTGGTCGCGCCGATGCCGGGGCGTGTCGTCGCGTGGCTCGCGACGCCGGGTGGCGACGTCGAAAAAAATACGCCGCTTCTGATCCTCGAAGCGATGAAGATGGAACACACGATCACGGCACCGGCGGCAGGCAGGCTCGTCGGATTTCGCTTCGCCGTCGGCGAGCAGGTGACCGAGGGCGCCGAGCTCGTCGATTTCGAGAAGCGCACGTAGCGAGCGATGATTCGCGAGGACGATTCGATGTCACTGCCAAGCCGCGTCAAGCTGGTCGACGTCGGTCCCCGCGACGGACTGCAGAACGAGAAGGTGTCGATTGCGACTGCCGTCAAGGTCGAATTGATCGATCGGCTTTCCGCCGCGGGCCTGCCCGTCGTCGAGGCGACCGCATTCGTGTCGCCGAAGTGGGTACCGCAGATGGCCGACAACGCCGACGTGATGGCGCGCATCAGGCGTCGGCCGGGTACGAGGTATCCGGTGCTGGTGCCGAACCTCAAGGGTTTCGAGGCCGCCGTTGCTGCCGGCGCGACGGAGGTCGCGGTGTTCGGCGCCGCGTCGGAATCGTTTTCGCAGAAGAACACCAACTGCTCGATCGCCGAAAGCCTCGCGCGCTTCGAACCGGTCGTCGATGCAGCGCGCGCCGCGGGCATCGCGGTGCGGGGCTACGTGTCCTGCGTGCTTGGATGTCCGTACGAAGGCGACGTCCCCGCGGCGAAAGTCGCGGACGTCGGCGAACGCCTGTTCCAGATGGGTTGCTACGAAATCTCGCTCGGCGACACGATCGGCGTTGGCACGCCGGGCAGGACGCAGCGCATGCTCGAAGCTGTGATGGCGCGGGTACCGGTCGAAAAGCTCGCCGGTCATTATCACGACACGTACGGCCAGGCGCTCGTCAACATCTACGCGTCGCTCGAACGGGGCGTGGCCGTGTTCGACAGCTCCGTTGCCGGACTCGGCGGCTGTCCGTACGCCAAGGGTGCCACCGGAAACGTCGCGACCGAGGACGTCGTATACATGCTGCACGGACTCGGGATCGAAACCGGCGTCGATCTCGATGCGCTGATCGACGCCGGAACGTTCATCGCAAACGCGCTCGGCCGACCGGGCAATTCGCGCGTCGCGCGCGCGATGGTGGCGAAGCGCGGGACCTGACCGCCGGTGTC
>DASSEA010000484.1:0-2100 GCA_035696805.1 Casimicrobiaceae bacterium | reverse complement strand
GACGACGTCGCCGATCTCGTCGTCAACACCAGTTGCGAGCATCTGCCCGATTTCCCACGGTGGTACGCCCGCGTCCCGGCGGGCCAGCTCGTCGTGCTGCAATCGAACGATTATTTCGCGTGCACCGAGCACGTCAATTCGGTCCGCGATCTCGCGGCGTTCGAGGCGCAGGCCCCGCTTTCCGACGTCCTGTTTGCCGGCGAGCGCAAACTGCGCCGCTACACGCGCTTCATGCTGATCGGGCGGAAGTGATCGCGTCGTCGGGCTCGAATGCCTGACGCGCATCGAGCCACGTCACGGCAGGATGCCGGCGCGTGCGCGCGACGAGCTCGGCAACGAAGCCGAACGCCGCGTCGTCGAAGGCAAGGTGGTGCGTGAGCAGGCCGGTCGGCTCCAGGACGTCCGCCTCCCCCGTGCGCCGTGCGCGCAAATGCGCAACGACACGACCGATCGCACGTTCGGCGCCGATGAACGTGCGCCCGCGACGCCAGGCGATCGGATCGACGTGCGCATTGACCTGCACGACGCCCGGAGCCGGCCGCGCGGAGCTTCGCGCATCGAACGCCGACAATCCCGATAATCCGATCGCCGGCAGCATCGCAACGACGTCGGCGCCGTAGCGGTTCCACGGCGGCACGAAGACCGGCGCGAAGCGCTCACCGAAGCACTCGACGAGTCGCGCGCGGCCGCGCGCAGCTTCATCCCTGCGCGCGGCAAGCGAGCGGTCTGCACCGAATTCGGCGCTGCGCCCGCCTGCCTGCGCGTGATTCAAGTGGGCATACCCGTGCTGCAGCACCGTCGCTTGCGGACAGAGACCGACCGCGGAGACAAGCGATGCGTCGCACGTCGCGGGAATCGCCGCGATCGCGACCGGAACCCGCTGTTCGCGCGCGATGGCGAACAGTCGCGCGAGTGCGTCGCAGTCGCGCACCGCGTCGTCATCGCGCCACCACAGCGTCGCCCGTCGACCGCACGCCTGCCATTCGTCGAGCTCGCGTGCGAGGAGCACCCACGAGGTCATGCGGCCGAACGCCCCGCGCGCGCACGGTCGTCGAGGAGCCGTCCGAGAAGCACGGCAGTCTGCGCGGCGCCGTCGCTCGCGAAGTCCCAGCGGCCCCAGCGATCGCGCGTTGCCGCTTCATCGACCGCCTGCGCGAGCGTCAGCGGCGTCAGCGTGCGATCGTCGACGACGACGGCGAGATCGAGTTCGGCGAGACGAATCCCTCGCTCGCGCTGCTCGGTCTCGCCGTTACCCGTGAAAGGGACGAACACCGCACGCGCGCCGCTCGCGAGCACGTCGAGCGTCGTGTTGTAGCCCGCCTGCGAGATCGACACGAGCGCGCGCTGCAGCACGTCTGCGAAATCCGACCGCGAGCGCTCGACAATCGCGCTCGGTCCGGCCATCGATCGCAGGCGCTCGAATCCCGCGTCCGTGACATTCGGACCGGCAAGGACGCGCCACGTCCGGTCGCACAGGCGCGAATGCGCGCGTGCCGCAAGCGCCGTGGCAAGCAGATCGACGCCGACACCGCCGCCGCCCGCCGACACGACGATCTCATCGCGCGCTCCCTGCGCGGCCTCACGCTCGGCCAGCGGCCGGCCCGCGACGAAACCGGTGTAATGCACCGGGGGCACGAGTTCGCCGGCGAACGAGAACGTATCCTCGAAACGCGCGAAACGACGATCGCCATGCACGAAGATCGCGTCGAACCATTGCGCGGCCCACGCGAGCATCTCCCGCTCGCGCTCGGGCTTGTGCTGCAGCTGCAGGATTTCGCGGATCGAGCTCACGACGAGCGGCCGCGGCCGCGTCGCGGCGATGCGTTCGAGCAGCGGCAGCAGCTCGAAGCGGAGCGCGCGGCGGCCGAACGGAAACGTTTCGAACAGCACGGCACACGGCGCGGCTTCCGCGTACGCGCCCAGCAGCAATTCCCGCCGCCGAAGCCGATACGCGTCGTCGATCGGATCGAACGCAGCGTCGCGGAGCGGCGTGAAGCTCGCGTCCGAGACGCGGATCGGAGGCAATTGCACCGTACGGACGCCGCGCGGCATCCGGCCGCCGATCGGCATGCCGCCGCTCACCAGGTGTACGTCGAAGCC
>DASSEA010000483.1:0-6977 GCA_035696805.1 Casimicrobiaceae bacterium | reverse complement strand
TCCATGATCATCTTGCCGGACTTCTTGCGCAGGCCGTTTTGCAGCGCATTCGTTTCCGGGAGGCTTCGCGCGAAATCGAAGCACATCAGCAGCTCGTTCAGGTTCCCCGGCACGAACGTGGCGGAGACCTTGCGCCCGGGCTGGTGCGCGGTCGCGAGCTCGGTGTAGTTGCGGTTGATGAGCTCCTTCTGGAGCCACATCGCGTCTTCCTTGACGACCTGCGGCTTCTTGAGGGAGGCGGGGGGCGTTACGGTAGCGATCGCCATGGGGGGTACTCCGGGAGTTGGTGGATGACGGACGGCGATCGCGCTAGGCAGCCGACCAGAGCTTGATCGAATCGGCAAACGTGCCGGCCTGCTCGCGAATCGGCGCCATCTGACCGGTGTTCTCGGCATACTTGAACGCCGTGTACGGCACCTTGTGCTTCGCCATCACGTCCTGCAGCATCGGCCGCTCGAGCAGCGCCGGATCGCAGAACGACGGTGCGGCGAAGACGACGCCTTCGGCGCCGCGCGTCTTGACCTGCTTCAACAGATAGACGCCCTTGTCTTCGCGTTTCGCGTCGTAGCGCGCGGCGGTTTGCGCCGACGAATGCAGGAACGCCTTCGACAGCGCGTCGAGCGGATCGCCGTCCGCCGGCACGTCGGCCTGCAGCCAGCGCGTCACCAGCAGGAAGTCGTCGTCGACGATGTAACAGCCCGACATCTCGATCGACTTGATGAGTCCGAGCGGCGGCTGCTCGCAGAACGATCCCGTCATCACGATGCGCGCGTTGTCGCGCTTCGGGCGCGGCGTCGCATCCGCCGCGACGAGGTATTCGCGCACGAGCGCCGTGTGTTCCTCCGGCGGCAGCAGCATCCCCGCGCGGAGCAGCAGGTACACCTCCGACGTCGGCGCCTGCCACGGCTTGGCCGAGCGGTACGCGTAGAGATCGCCGACGGCGGCGCGATTCTCGTTGTAGACGCGGATCGATGCGTTCAATTCGGCGTCGGTGATCGGCGCGCCGCGCAGGCGGCCGAGATCGTCGCGCAGGATCTCCAGTTCGTGCACGTAGAACGTGCCGCCGATCGCGTCCTCGTAATTCTGCGGCACGTCGAAGTAGCGGACGTACTTGTCCTTGAACAGGATCTGCCACATGCCGGACAGGTTGCGGATCACGTCGCAGATCGACGGAAACAGCATGCCGTCGAGGCAATCGAGGCGTCCGGTCAGCCCGAGCTCGATCGTGGAGCGCGGAATGCGGCAGATGTAGCTCTGATAGTACGCATCGCCCTGGATGACTTCGAGCTGGTCGCCGCCGCCGAGAATGCCGACGGGCAGCATCCCCGCCGCGTGCACGATTTCGCGCGGCACGTAGATCGGCATGTAGCCGATCGCCTTGCGTCCGGGGACGGCCGCTTTCCAGGCTTTGACCGCGTTGAAATCGAGGTCGTCGAACAGCGCCTGGCAGCGCTCGACGATGGCGGTGACGGCCGACGGTGCATTCATCAACGGTGCTCCCACTGCGGTTGGCGTCGCGCGATGAAGGCCGCGATGCCTTCGTTGGCGTCGCGGGTCTTCATCAGCGTGTCGATGTACAGGTTCACGAGTTCGTCGAGGCGGCGTTTTGCCGTCGCCACGACCGGCCCGCGCACGGCGATCACCGCGAGTGCGAGCGCCGCCGCGCTCTTGGGCGCGAGATGCGTGTCGAAATAGGCGAGCGCGGCAGTTTCCGGATCCTCCGCGAGGAACTCGACGAGGCCGAGCGCTTTCGCTTCCGCTCCGCTGACCGAGCGGCCGGAGCACAACAGGTCTTCCGCGACCGCCTGGGTGACGCGATGCGGCAGCAGGAACGATGCCGCGGGCGCGAACACGCCGAGCTTCATTTCCGGCTGCCCGAGTTGCGCGTCGGGCGTCGCGAAGATCGGTCCGCCGGCGAGCGCGACCTCGAGGCCGCCGCCGAGGCATTGCCCGCGGACGGCGACGAGGATCGGGACCGGGAATTCGAGCATCGCGATGATGAGCGCGTTGAGCGACGCGAGCATCGCTGCGCAGCGCTCGGCGAGATGCTCTTCGACACTCGCGCCGAAACTGAAGTGCGGTCCTTCGGCATCGAGCAGTACGCCGCGCAGTCCCGCGCGGTTGACGTTCTCGCGCAATGCTGCCGTGAGCGCTCCGATCATCGCCGCGTCGATCAGGTTCGCTTTCGGTCGCGCGAGCCGCAGGCGCAACAGCGCGCCGTCGCGCTCGAGTCGTGCCGTGAGCGGTGACATGCTCGTCACGTCAGGCGCTCCGCCGATGGCCCGGCTGGATCGACTGCCACAACGCGCCGCCCCAGCCTTCGCCGGCAGCAAGCCGCTGTCGCAGCAGCACGAAATCGGCTTCGCGATCGTCCTTCGGGCCTTCGTTGAACGCGGTGAAACCGGCGCGTGCCTCGGTCACCATGTTGAGCGCGAGCCACGCGCGCGAGTTTTCCTTGTTGCGGTTCCACGCGTCGAGTTTCGGCTTGCGCAGTTCCTCGAGCGTCTTCGTCGTGCAGTCGGGGAACGTCAGCAGCAGCTTGGCGCAGAGCGCCTCGACCCGCGCATCGAGCTCGGACAGGTCGATCGTGCCGCGCGCAAGCAATGCCTTGCCCTGCTTCGCTGCGTCGCCGGTTTTCGGCTCGCCGAACACGAAGCGTCCGTAGGCGTCGACGAGGCGCTCGGTTTCGACGAGCGGATTGGCGACGAACGCGCCATCGACCTTGAGCGCGGGCGCGATGTCGGCCAGCATGCCCCACTGGTACGCCTTGTGCGCCGAGAACGGCTCGCACAGAACGCCCGCCACCATCGCGCGCTCGCTGCCGATGATCGGCGGCAGGAAGTCGGTGGCGCCCCCGATAGGCGCCGAGCCGTGCTTGGGCCCGGCCTGGCCGAAGCGCGCGAGATCCTGCGCGACCGAGAAATCGCAGGCCATGCCGATTTCCTGGCCGCCGCCGATACGCATGCCGTTGACGCGGCAGATCACCGGCTTGTCGCAGGCGAGGATCGTCGACACCATGTCGTTGAACAGCCGCATGTACTGCCGGTATTCGAGCGGCCGGCCCGCGTAGTACTCGGCGTATTCCTTCGTGTTGCCGCCGGTGCAGAACGCCTTGTCGCCGGCGCCCGTGAACACGACGCAGTTGACGTCGCGCGCAGTCGACGCGGCGCGAAAGGCGAGAATCACGCCTTTCACCATGTCGGTCGTGTACGAGTTGAATTGCGCGGGGTTGTCGAGCGTGATCCACGCGTTGTAGAGACCTTCGGCCTGCGTTCCGTCGGGGCGGTGCGCCGGCCGCTTGTCGTAGCGGATGCCCGGTCGGGCGATGTCGTCGACCAGGTCGTGCGATTTCAGGCTTGCAACCGGCATCCCGGGCTCGGGTGCATTCATCGGGAATCCTCGTCTGTGCTTGTTGGCAGTGCGGTCGTGTTGCGAAAGGGATCGGTGTCCGTCCGGTCGCCGGCTATCAGGCGGGAACGAGCACGGCGCGCTTGCGAAGCGCATGGGCGTGCACCTCGGCGAACACCGCGTTGATGTCGTCGAGCCGGCGCGCCTCGACAAAGGGCTTCACCTGGATGCGGCCGTCGAGCACCAGATCGAGCGCTGCGGGGTAGTACTCGGGCGGGCAGCCCCAGTTGCCGAGCGCGCGCGCATCGAACGCCATCAGGTTCGACAGCCGGACCTCGACCTTGTCCATCGTGAAGCCGACGACCGACAACGTGGCGCCGTGCACGAGCAGGCCGAACGCCGTGAGCTGGCCGGCCGCCGTGCCCGAGCATTCGAAGATGAACCATTCGGTCGACGCCAATGCATTGCGGCGCGCGAAGTCCGCGATCGCCGCCTTGAGCGCCTTGGTGTCGTGCGTACGCGCGTTCAGCGTGAGCTCCGCGCCGTAACGGCCGATGACGTCGAGCTTCGCGTCGTCGACGTCGATCGCCACGACGCGCCCGCCGACCGCGTGGGCGATCTGCACGCAGTAGCCACCCACGCCGCCCGCGCCGACGACGACGACGAGGCTGCCCGGGCGCACGGCGGCACGGTGCACGGCCTGGTAGGGCGTCGTGACCGCATCGGCGACGATCGAGACTTCCGCGAGCGTCAGGCCTGCGCGCTCGAGCTTCGCGAGATCGACCTCGCACAGGCCGCGCGCCGGAACGACGATATGGGTCGCGAAGCCGCCGTCGATGTCGTTGCCGGGCATCTTCTGCTTCCGGCAGATCGTGCTCGCGCCGCGCTCGCACAGTTCGCATTCGCCGCAGGGAAGCACGGCGGGGACGATGACGGCCCGTCCGAGCCACGCGTCGGCGCCCGGACCGGTCGCGACGACGGTGCCGCTGATCTCGTGGCCGAGCGCGAGCGGCAGCGGCTTCACGGTCCGCACGCCGTCATACAGGTAGCCGAGATCGGTGTGGCAGACGCCGCAACCGGCGATCGCGACGACGACCTCGTCGCGTCCCGGCTCGAACACGACCGCCGTGCGCGCGAGCGGCGCGTTCACCGCCGTCATCTGCCAGCGATAGCCTTCGATCCGCATCCGTTGGTCTCCTCGGCGGAAGGCGCGACCGTTGCTAACAGGCGGCCTTTCCGGAATTGTGGTACCGCAATACCAATTTGTGCGGAAATCATCGCGCGCCGCCGATGCGCGCGCCTTGATCTGGGTCAACGCACGTCGCTCATGCAAACCGTCTACTAGGGCCTGACGCGAACGCACCGCTTCGTTCGCGAACGATTGGGCGCGCAGGAATGCGGCGCGCCGCGATGGAGGAACCCACGCATGCATGCAGTGACAGAGGACCGCACGTCGACGCGTGACGCGCCCCGGCCGAGCGCCGGCCGTGCCACGACGTCGAGCCTTTCGATCGCGATCGCCGGCAGCGGTGGCAGCGGCGTGATGACCGCCGGCACGCTGTTGCTCGAAGCCGCGGCGAAGGCGGGCATGCACGGCTTGATGGTGCGCACCAGCGGCCCGCAGATCCGCGGTGGCGAGGCGGCTGCGCTCGTGCGGCTCGCGCAGCAGCCGGTCGCATCGCTCGACGATCGCTTCGACGTGCTGATCGCGATCGACTGGCAGAACGTCAATCGCTTTGCCGATGAAATCGTGCTCGGCCCGGCGAGCGTCGTCATCGGCGACGCGGACGCCGGCGAAATGCCCGACGTGTTTCGCGCAACCGGCGCGCGCTACGTTCCGCTGCCGCTCAAGAAGACGGTCAAGGGCATCGCCGGAAGCTGGATCAACATGGTTGCGCTTGGCCTCTCCGGCGCGCTCGCCGGATTGCCCGATGCAGTGCTCGAGGGCGCGCTGCGCGCATCGTGGAAGCGCGCCGACGCGGCGTTGCAGCCGAACCTCGTCGCGTTGCGCGCGGGGATCGACGCCGCGCGGTCGATCGAAGGCGTACCGCAGCTTGGTCAGGCCCCGGCGTCGTCGTCGCCGCGCTGGCTTCTGAGCGGCAACGAGGCCGCCGGCTACGGCGCGGTACGCGGTGGCATTCGCTTCGTGGCGGCGTATCCGATCACGCCGGCGACCGAGATGCTCGAATGGCTGGCGCCGGCGCTCGCCAAGGTCGGTGGCACGCTGCTGCAGGCCGAGGACGAGCTCGCGTCGGTCAACATGATCATCGGCGCTTCCTACGGCGGCGTGCCGTCGCTCACCGCAACGGCGGGGCCGGGGCTTGCGCTGATGACCGAAGGCATCGGGCTCGCGGTCGCGGCCGAGGTGCCGATCGTCGTCGTCGACGTCATGCGCGGCGGGCCGTCGACCGGCATCCCGGCGAAGAGCGAGCAAAGCGACCTGTCGTTCGCCGTCAGCGGCCTGCACGGCGACGCGCCGCGGCTCGTGCTGGCGCCGACTTCGATCGCCGATGCGCTGCCGACGACGCAATGGGCGGTTCATCTCGCCGAAGCGCTGCAGGCGCCCGCGATCGTGCTCTCCGATCAATTCATCGGGCAGTCGCGCGCGATCATCGACAAGCCCGCGCAGGCCGGCTGGGTTGCACGTCGCTTGACCGCTGCGGCCAACGTTCCCGATTACAAGCGCTATCGCGACACGGAGACGGGCGTGTCGCCGATGGCGATTCCCGGCACGCCGGGCGTCGTGTACACGGCGGATGGTCTCGAACACAGCGAAGGCGGCATTCCGAGCAGCCAGGCGCGCGATCACCGGACCCAGCTCGACAAGCGGCTGCGCAAGCTCGCGGACTACGACTACGGTGATTTCTGGGCGGATGTCGAGGGCACGGGCGACGCCGCCGTGATCACGTTCGGCTCGGCGACGGCGCCGGTGCGCGAAGCGCTGGCCCGGCTCGCACTTCGCGGCGTCAACGTGCGGCTCGTCGCGATGCGGCTGATCGCGCCCATCCGGCAAAAGCAGATCGAGGATGCGCTCGCAGGCGTGTCGCGCGTGCTCGTCGTCGAGCAGAACCACGGCGCGCAGTTCTTCCGCTACCTGCGCTCTATGGTCGACCTGCCGGGCAAGCCGGCGACGTTTCATCGTCCCGGGCCGTTGCCGCTGCGTCCCGGCGAACTCGCCGACGTCATTCACGAATGGAGCGCGCAACCATGAGCCTCGCAGCCGAGGAAACGGGCGCCGTCGCAACGTGCGCACCGCGTACCGCGCAAACGTACAAGTCGAACTACAAGCCGATCTGGTGTCCCGGATGCGGCGACTACTCGGTCCTGAGTTCGGTGACGAAGGCGCTTGCCAAGGTCGACGTCCCGCCCGAGCAGGTGGCCGTCGTTTCCGGCATCGGCTGCTCGTCGCGCATCCCGGCGTACACGAACTGCTACGGCTTCCACGGCGTGCATGGGCGTTCGCTTGCCGCCGCGACGGGACTCAAGGTGGCGCGGCCGGACCTGACCGTGCTG
Source organism: Casimicrobiaceae bacterium (assembly GCA_035696805.1). Lineage (GTDB taxonomy): Bacteria > Pseudomonadota > Gammaproteobacteria > Burkholderiales > Casimicrobiaceae > VBCG01. The sequence goes on along the minus strand of DASSEA010000483.1, from coordinate 116 downwards.
GTCGCGAGCGGTGACGGCGACGGTTACTCGATCGGCGGCAATCATTTCCTGCACGCGTGCCGGCGCAACGTCGACCTCACGTACATCGTGATGGACAACCACGTCTACGGCATGAC
>DASSEA010000482.1:0-3316 GCA_035696805.1 Casimicrobiaceae bacterium | reverse complement strand
CAAGCTTGCCTGGTTCGACCGCCTGATCACGCACGCGCAGGCGCTCCAGCGCTCGACGACGCCAGCCGTGCTCGCCGGCGACTTCAACGTCGTCCCGACCGACGCCGACATCTACAACGCGTGGCTGTGGGCGCACGACGCTGTGATGCAACCCGAGTCGCGCGCGGCTTACGCCCGGTTACTGGCGCAGGGATGGGTCGATGCGACGCGCGCGCTCCACCCGTACGACCGGATCTATACGTACTGGGTCAACACGCAGGCGTTTCGCCGCAACCACGGCTTTCGAATGGACTTCCTGCTGCTGAATCCCGCGCTCGCGCGGCGACTGCAGGCGACCGGCGTCGACGCCGAACACCGCGACCGCGATCGGCCGAGCGATCACGCGCCGGTTTGGATCACGGTATCGCCTTGAACGGGCGCGGGCGTTCGTCGATCGAGGCGCCGTACGTTTTCAGCGCATGCCGCACATCCGCTGCGAAGCTTCGCGCCACCATCACGGTGAACGTGGACGCAGCATCCGGACGATGAAACAGAGCGGCGACATGGCCGAGCAAGCTCTGTGCGCAGTGGCCCGGTCGAAAGACGCTAGCATCGAGGTCCAGCGGACACCCGCGATTCAACACGCGGGCGGCGTCCTCGCCGGAAACGGCCCACGCGACGTAGCTCGCCGACACGTCGAACAACGCGCCGCCGGCCTCATTCAGCGCCACGCGCGTGACGTCGAAATCGAGGGGATTTGTGCCGCCGGATCCGACGAACAGCCACGACGCCGGACCCAGCCACAGCAGCGTGTCGTCGACGCGCGTCGGGAGTCCCGCCGAATCCTGCAATCGACGATCACCGCGCACGGCGCTCGAGTTCGGACGCACGGGCAGCGCCATTCCGAACAGATCGCTCACGGCCGCCACGAACGCAGGGTGTGCAGCATTCCCGCGCACGTTCCACGCGCGTTCGAGCACGAATTCCGTCACGCCGACGTCAGGCACGAAGGCGCTCGCCGTTCGGGTCGACGAACACGGGCGGCCCGATGCCGACCTTCGTTTTCAGAGCCGCCAGTGGCGACACCGCCCACACCGATTGCCCGTGTCGCGACCGTCCACCGGACAGCAGCGCCAGCGCGATCGACACGCCGACGTGCGGGCTCACGCACCACGACGTCACGTGGCCGAGCATCGGATTGGGCGCTGCACGATCGGGATTGGCGACGAGCTTCGCACCACGCGGGATTTCCGCACCGCCTTCGGCCGTGAGTCCGACGAGTTGCCAGCGATCGGCGTCATTCAGCGCCGATCGTGCGAGCAGCGGCTTGCCGATGCACGCCTTGTTCGGATTGACGAGTTTCTCCATGCCGAGATCGGCTGCCGTCGTGCGCCCGTCGATCTCGGCGCCGATGACGACGTGGCCCTTCTCGACGCGCAGCGTGTTCATCGCCTCGGTGCCGTACGGCATGATGCCGAACGCCGCTCCCGCCTCGAGCACGGCCTCCCACATCGAGTGACCGTGAACGGACGGCACGTGAATCTCGTACGCGAGCTCCCCTGAATAGCTGATGCGGAAGAGTCGCGCGGCGATCGGCCCCGCCGCCGTCTGCAACGCTGCCGTGCCGACCGCGAGAAACGGAAACGCTTCGTTCGAGACGTCGATGTCGACGAGCCGCGCCAGCACGTGCCGCGACTTCGGTCCCGACAGGGCCGCCGCAGCCCAGTTTTCGGTGACCGACGTCGCGTACACGTCGAGTTCCGGCCAGTCGACCTGCAGCAGCCGTTCGAGCGTTTGCATGACGAGCACGGCGTTCGCCGTCGTCGTCGTCATCAGGTAGTGCGCCGAATCAAGCCGTGACGTCGTCCCGTCGTCGCGCACGAACCCGTCGTCGCGCAACATCACGCCGTAGCGACAGCGCCCCACTTGCAGGTTGTCCCAGCGGTTGATGTAAACGCGGTTCAGGAACTCGGCCACGTCACGGCCCTGCAGCTCGATCTTGCCGAGCGTCGAGACGTCGACGACACCGACGTTCTCGCGGACGTTGCGCGCCTCGCGCATCGCCGCCGCGTCTTCCGACTCCCCCGCGCGCGGGTAGGAATGCGGACGCTTCCACAATCCTGCGTTGACGAAGCGTGCGCCGTGCTCGTCGTGCCATGCATGCATTGCCGAGTAGCGGGTAGGCTCGACGTACGCGCCGCTCGCATGACCCGGGAGCGCGCCGAACGTGACCGGCGTGTACGGCGGGCGAAAGGTCGTCGTGCCGACCTGCGCAACGTCGACATTCCGCTCTTCGCTCATCAGCGCGAGGCCGACGACGTTGCTCGTCTTGCCCTGATCCGTGCCCATGCCGAGCGTCGTGTAGCGCTTCAGGTGTTCGACCGATTCGTAGCCCTCGCGTGCAGCGAGCGCGACGTCGCGCACGGTGACGTCGTCCTGGAGATCCACGAACGACTTGCCGTTGCGCCCCGCGCGCACGGCCCAGAACGGCTCGATGGCAGCGCCGGACGTCGCCGGCGTCGTGTTGAACGCCGGACGCGTTCCGCGTTGGGCCGCGGCGACGCCCGCCGCTTCGCCATCGGCGATGGCGGCAGCGACGTCGAAGATGCCACGCGCAGCCCCCGCCACCGACACGGCCATTGCAGAGTGGTCAGGGACAAAACTGGCGGTCGACCCGTCATAGCGAAGCGAACCGCGCGCCTGCGAGAAAAGATGAACGGCCGGACTGTATCCGCCCGACACGGCGACGAGGTCGCAGTCGAGCGACGTCGTCGCGTCGCCATCGCGCGACCGAACCTCGACAGCGCGGACGTGCAATCGGCCGCGCGCGCGCGCCACGACCGAACCTGGCAACAGCGGGAGGCCGACCGCGCGCGCCTGCGTCGGCAGCGTCCCGGTGAGCGCCGCTTCGCCGCGAACGTCGACGATGCCGGCGACCGCCACACCCGCGTCGTGCAGCGCAAGCGCCGACGCATACGCAAAGTCGTTGTTGGTGAAGATCGCTGCACGCGTTCCGGGCTTGACGCCGTAGCGCTCGACGTACGTCAGCGCGGCGCCGGCGAGCATCGTGCCGGGAAGATCGTTGTTCTCGTACGCGATGCCGCGCTCGATCGCGCCGGTCGCGAGCACGACCGATTTGGCGCGAATCAGCCACAGCCGATGCCGAGGGACGCCGGTCGGCGGTGACCGCAAGTGATCGGTGACGCGCTCGAGGGCGGCGACGAAGTTGTCGTCGTAGTAACCGAACGCGGTCGTCCGCGCGAGCAGTTGGACATCGGCGTGACCGGGGCCCGCGTCGAGACGCGGCGATTGCTGGCACACGATGACGCGCGCACCG
>DASSEA010000481.1:0-6396 GCA_035696805.1 Casimicrobiaceae bacterium | reverse complement strand
CCGAGCCGAGGCCCGCAGGGCCCGACGCCGCGCGATGGCGACGGCCGACACGGTGATGCATGGGGTGCGCGTTGCCCACCCAGGGAGGACGAAGCCGCCGCGCCGGGTCACCCGCAGAGGGCGTTTGCGGACGATGGAGCGCGCGCCGCGGCACGCCCGCTGCCCGCGCAAATCGTTGCCCCGGAGACGGATGCCGTCGGAAACGTCTACTGTAGCCGCCCGTCCACGAGATGCAGCGTCCGATCGGTTCTCGCGGCGAGATCGGCGTCGTGGGTCACGATGACGAGCGCCGTACCGACGACCTGGTTGAGTTCGAGCATCAGGTCGAACACCGCATTCGCGTTGCGGCGATCGAGATTGCCGGTCGGCTCGTCGGCCAGCACGCAACGCGGCGACGTGACGAGAGCGCGTGCGAGCGCAACGCGTTGCCGTTCGCCGCCCGAGAGCTCGCCGGGCAGATGCCGCACGCGATGCTCGAGTCCGACGCGCGCGAGCATGTCGCCCGCCTTCGCCTTCGCCTCCGCGTCGTCCATCCGGCGTATGGAGAGCGGCATCGCGACGTTCTCCAATGCGCTGAATTCCGGCAGCAGGTGATGGAACTGGTAGATGAACCCGAGTGCGCGGTTGCGCACCCTTCCGCGCTGCGCCTCGGACAGCGTGGCGAGGGCAGCACCCTCGACCCGCACTTCGCCTTCGGTGGGCAGGTCAAGACCGCCGAGGAGATGCAGCAACGTGCTCTTGCCCGATCCGGACGCGCCAACGATCGCAACGCGCTCGCCGTCCGCCACGTCGAGATCGATCCCGAGCAGCACCGGCACGTCGAGCGGACCGTTCCGGTACGTCTTTTGCAAATCGCGACAGGCGATGACCGGCGGCGTCGCGCGAACGGCGGATCCATCCTCCGATGTCGCTGACGCTTCACCGCTATTCATAGCGCAGCGCTTCGGCGGGATTCACGCGCGCGGCGCGGAAGCTCGGATACACGGTTGCGACGAGCGCAAGCACGAGCGCAATCGCCGCGATCGTCACCACGTCGGGCGCCTGCAGGTCCGACGGCAAGTCGCTGATGTAGTAGACGCTCTTGTCGAGGAACTGGATGCGAAGCGTGCGCTCGATCGCCGGTACGACCGTCTCGACATTCAATGCGAGCAATACGCCACCGACGACGCCGATCAACGTGCCGATGATGCCGATCAGCGCACCCTGGATCATGAAGATCGCCATCACGGACGACGGCGCTGCGCCGAGCGTGCGCAGGATCGCGATATCGGCCTGCTTGTCGGTGACGACCATCACTTGCGCCGAAACGATGTTGAAGGCGGCAACGGCCACGATCAGCGTCAGGATGATGAACATGACGCGTTTTTCGATCGCGACGGCGCGAAAGAAATTGGCGTGGTTGCGCGTCCAGTCCCGCACTTCGACATCGGGCGGCATCTTCGGCATCAAATCCGACGCCACTGCCGGAGCGGCGAACATTTCATCGAGCTTGAGCCGCACGCCGCTCGCGTGGTCGAGCCGATACAGTTTCTCGGCGTCGTCCAGGTTGACCAGCGCGAGCCCGTTGTCGAACTCGAACATGCCGATCTCGAAAATCCCGCTGACGTGGAAGCTCTTGATCCGCGGCAACGCGCCCGCCGGCGTGATGTTCCCCTGCGGCGTGATCGCGACGACCGTGTCCCCGACGCGCACGCCGAGCGCGCGCGCAAGCTCCGCACCGAGGACGATGTTAAAGCTGCCGGGCGACAGCGTATCGAGCGTGCCGCGACGCATGTGGCGCCCGATGTCGGCAACCTTGTCTTCCTGCGCCGGATCGATGCCGCGCAGCAACGCACCGCGATTGACGTCCCCGGAAGCGAGCATCGCCTGGCCGTTGACGTACGGCGCCGTGGCGACGACGCGTGGATGGGCACGCGCGACGGCCGCCACCGCCTGCGGATCGGCAAGCTCGGGAAAACCGCGGATCTCGATGTGCGACGCGACGGCAAGAATGCGGTTGCGCAATTCGAGCTGAAAGCCGTTCATCACCGACAGCACGACGATCAACGCCGCAACGCCGAGCGCGATGCCCGCCATCGAAATCAACGCAATGAACGATATGAACGTGTTGCGCCCCGAGCCCTTGCGGGCACGGGTATAGCGCAGGCCGACGGCGACTTCGTACGGCGACACGTGAGTGACGGGAGGCAATCCGGAAAAATGCATCGCGCGCACGAGCGTCGACTGCGGTAGGCTCGCACGGCAGCGTCGAATCATTATCGCATGGCAATACCGTTGATCCTCGTAGCGCCCGGCCTGCTCGAGCAGCCGCGGGACGTGCTCGCGCGCGTCGCATCGCTCGAAGCGCTCGCAAGCGTCGCAACCGTGGAAGTCCCGGCGCAAGGCACGAACACGCTTGTTCTCGATGCAATCGGCATTGCGCCGGGCATGCCCATCGGACCGTTGCTTGCGCGTGGCGCAGGGATCGACATCGACGGCGGTTATGCGATCGTCGCCGATCCCGTGTTGCTGGCAGCAGATCGCGACGACCTCGTGCTCGTCGACCGCGTCGACGATCTGACCACCGACGAATCGTCCGCGCTGGTGGCGATGCTGAACCGGCACTTCGCCGACGACGGGATGCATTTCATCGAACTTCCCTCCTCGACCTGGATTGCACGTGTCGACCGTGTGCCTGCGCTGCAGACTACATCGCTCGACGTCGCGCGGCGACGCGGCGTCTTTCCGCATTTGCCGACCGGGCCGGACGCGCGCACGTGGAGGCGCTGGCAGAATGAAATCCAGATGCTGCTGCACGACCATCCGGTCAATGTCGCCCGCGAGGCGCACGGCCGCGTGCCCGTCACCGGCGTATGGTTCTGGGGCGGCGGACGCGCCGACGGGATCGGTACGTTGCCACCCATCGCCGCGATGACCACGCGGAATCGGCTCGGCGATATCGTGCGCGCGATCGCGCAACTCGGTGGCGGAACGCATCGCGAACTCGGTGCCGACGATACGCTGCAAGGCATCGTTGCAGCATCGGCTGCCTGTTCGCGCATCGTGACCGTCGATGCGCGCATCGACGCCGAGTCCGCGATTGCCCGTTTCGACCGCGACCGCCTCGCCCCTGCGCTGTCGTTGCTCGCGCGGGGCGCGGTCGATCCGTTGCAGGTCATCGCGGATTGCAACGTCGGCGCCGCGCGATGGACGGCGCGGCCACCGACGCGCTGGCGGCGCCTGACCGCTCGCGCGCACCGCAAGCCCTTCACGGTACCGGACGAACTCGGTCGATGACGATCGTGCGCCGGCCGGGCGCGGTCCCGGCGACACTGCTCGCCGCGGGCATTCCGCCGGTGCTGGCGCGCGTCTATGCGTCGCGCGGGATCGTCGACGCGGCCGAACTCGATCACTCGCTCGGCGCCCTGCCGGACTTTTCAGGATTCCACAACATCGGGGCAGCGGCGGACCGCCTCGCGCACGCCCTCGCGACCAACGAACGCATCGTCATCGTCGCCGATTACGACGCGGACGGCGCGACTGCCTGCGCGGTCGCCGTTCGCGGGTTGCGTGCGCTGGGTGCGGACGTGTCGTTCGTCGTTCCCAATCGCTTCGAGTTCGGGTACGGACTCACGCCGGAGATCGTCGCGCTCGCCGCCGCGCAATCCCCGCGCCTGATCGTCACCGTCGACAACGGAATCGCCAGTGTGGACGGCGTCGCAGCGGCCGCGGCCGCGGGAATCGACGTGCTCGTGACCGATCATCACCTCCCCGGCGGGGTGCTGCCGACGCCGGCAATCATCGTCAACCCGAATCAGCCGCAATGCGGCTTCGCGTCGAAGCACGTCGCGGGCGTGGGGGTTATGTTCTACGTCCTGTGCGCGTTGCGCGCGCTGCTGCGCACGCGCGGCGCCTTCACGAGCCGCCCCGAACCGAACCTGGCCGCATTGCTCGACCTGGTCGCGCTCGGCACCGTCGCCGACGTCGTCAGGCTCGATCACGTCAACCGCATCTTCGTCGAGCAGGGCCTGGCGCGGATCCGTCGCGGTCGGGCGCAACCCGGTATCGCGGCGCTCTTCACGGTCGCGGGGCGCGACATCGAACGCGCCAACGCGAGCGATCTAGGTTTCGTGGCCGGACCGCGGCTCAACGCAGCCGGGCGGCTTGCGGACATGTCGCTCGGCATCCGGTGCCTGCTGGCGGAATCGCAGGTGGAGGCGGAGCCGATGGCGCGCGAACTCGACCGGCTGAACCGTGAACGCCGCGACATCGAAGCGACGATGCAGGACGAAGCGCTTGCGGACGTCGAACGAAGCGAAATGCTCGACGATACCGACGCGTACACGCTTTGCGTGCACCGACCCGAATGGCACCCCGGGGTCGTGGGCATCGTCGCGTCGCGACTGAAAGACCGCTATCACCGGCCCGTCATCGTGTTCGCGCGCGGAAGCGGTGACGAACTCAGGGGTTCGGGACGATCGATCGCCGGATTTCATCTTCGCGACGCGCTCGACGTCGTATCCAAGCGCGCGCCTGGCGTCATCGTGCGCTTCGGCGGGCACGCGTTTGCGGCGGGCCTCACGATTCGCGCTCCGGCGCTTTCCGACTTCATTGCGGTCTTCGAAGCGATCGCGCGCGAGACGCTTTCGGAAGCGCAACTCCGCCGCGTCCATGAAAGCGACGGCGCGCTCGAACCGGGGGAGTTGACGTTCGCGCTCGGTTCAACACTGGCGCAATGCGTGTGGGGACAGGGTTTTCCCCCGCCGGCGTTCGACGATCATTTCGACGTCCTCGAGCAGCGTCCGGTCGGCGAAGGTCATGCGCGACTCATGCTTGCGCGCAAAGGCGAGCGGTTCGCTGCCATCGCGTTTCGGACGCCGGTTCCGATGCCCGCGCGGATTCATGCGCTCTACCGACCGGAAATCCATCAGTGGCAGGGGCTGTTGAACCTGGAACTCGTGATCGAGCACTGGGCAGCGCTGCCCTAGCGCTGCCACGCCTGCCACCGCGGGCCGCGCTCTAACGGAGCCGCCGCCCCCGGCACGGAACTGCCGCGCAGCGTCGCGCCATTGCGGCAGAGCAGAAAAAATCGTGGTGCAAACGCCGTCAAGGAAAACCACTCCCCTGCTCGGCCGGGGGTCAATCGAGCGCGGCAAGACTCGTAAGGCACTGGTTTTGCTTACGAATCATTGCTGGTCTCATTCAGGCGACAATGGGGATAATTTCGGCAAAGCATGCCGATTTCCGCCCTTGTGCGGTGCAATAAGTTCCGTTAGATTACGTTGGTTTGCCCCCACCCGGCGCGCCGGGCTTCCCGGAAGGAATTTCATGCGGTTGACCGACAAGGTTTCGATCATCACCGGTGCGGGCCAGGGCATCGGTCGCGCAACCGCACTCAAGTTCTCGTCCGAGGGCGCCAAGGTCGCCGTCTGCGACATCAACCAGGCGGCCGTCGACGATACGGTGCGTGCGATTCTGGACGACGGCGGCGAAGCCGCCGGCTTCAAGGTCGACGTGACGGACAAGGAGAGCATCGCGCGCATGGTGAGCGGCGTCATGGCCAAGTGGGGGCGCATCGACACGTTGATCAACAATGCGGGCATCGTGCAGGACGCGCAGTTCAAGAAGATGACCGACGAGCAGTTCGAGCGCGTCATCGACGTCAACCTGAAGGGTGTTTACAACTGCACGAAGGCCGTGGTCGACATCATGCTCGAGCAGAACTCGGGCGTCATCCTGAACGCCTCGTCGATCGTCGGCCTCTACGGCAACTTCGGGCAGACCAATTACGCGGCGACGAAGTTCGGCGTGATCGGAATGGTCAAGACCTGGGCGCGCGAACTCGGGCGCAAGGGGATTCGCGCCAACGCGATCTGCCCGGGGTTCATCGAAACGCCGATCCTTTCATCGATCCCCGACAAGGTGATCAAGATGATGGAAGACAAGGTCCCGATGGGGCGGCTGGGCAAGCCGGAAGAGATCGCCAACACCTATGCGTGGCTCGCGTCGGACGAAGCGTCGTACATCAACGGCGCCGTGATCGAGGTGTCGGGGGGATGCACGATCTGACCGCGGGCCCAATACTCGGCGCGCCCTTCGAGTTGAACATGTAGTCCATTTGTCCGGTTGAGTGCTTCGCGGCACGCGGGTAGCATTCGCCATCCTGCGAATCCTTCGGCGTTGGCGCCGCGCTTCGATGCACTTCGCCGTCCTGTTGTTCGCTTCCCTCGTCGCGACCGCTTCTCCGCTGCACGCTGAAACCATCGGCGGCAATCCCGGTCCCCAGCACAATTATGTCTGTCCGCATGCCGACGGCCAGGCCGCGCTCGAGTGCTTCTTCGACGCCGTCGAGCATCTGTACACGATGTGCCGCAACGTGAAGTCGATCGAGATCATCGAATTCGGCTACGAGAAATC
>DASSEA010000480.1:0-9857 GCA_035696805.1 Casimicrobiaceae bacterium | reverse complement strand
TGCGACGGCATCGTCGGGCAGGGGGGTCAAGCCGCCGTCGTGCGCTGCGACCTGACCGATCGCGAGGCGCTCGACGCCGGCGCGAACGCGGCGGCGGAGCCGTTCGGCGCGCCGGACATCGTGGTGAATTCGGCCGGCGTGAACGTGCGCAAGCCGATGCTCGAACTGACGCGCGCCGACTGGGACCACACGATGCGCCTCAATCTCGACGCACCGTTCTTTCTCTCGCAGCGGCTGGTGCCGGCGATGATCGAACGCGGCTGGGGTCGCATCATCAACATCGCCTCGCTGCAGTCGATACGGGCGTTCGCGAACAGCGGCGCGTACGGCGCGTCGAAGGGCGGCGTCATGCAGCTCACGCGCGCGCAGGCCGAAGCGTGGTCCGGCAAGGGGGTCAATGCGAACGCGATCGCGCCGGGTTTCTTTGCCACGCCGCTGACGCAAGCGGTCGCCTCGGATCCCGTGAAGTGGCAGGCGAATGCGGCGCGAACGTTCATAGGCCGCAACGGCGAACTGCCCGATCTCGCCGGCACGGCGATCTACCTCGCGAGCCGAGCATCGGATTACGTCACCGGGCAGACGATCTTCGTCGACGGCGGGTTCTCGGCCGGATGAGCGCGACGGCGACGATGAAAGCGCTCGTCTACACGGCGCCGAACGAGGTCACGTACCGCGACGAGCCCGCGCCGTCGCGTGCCGACGGCGACGTGCTGATCGCAATCGACGCCGTCGGCATCTGCGGCTCGGATATGCATGCGTACCACGGCCGCGATCCGCGACGGGTGCCGCCGCTGATCCTCGGTCACGAACTCGTCGGCCGCATCCTGGAGGGACCCGGTGCAGGACGCCGCGTGACCGTCAACCCGCTGATCACCTGCGGCGCGTGCGATTACTGCCGTCAGGGCCGCGACAACCTGTGTGCGAACCGCACGATGATCGGCATGACGCGCGCCGGCGGCTTTGCCGAGTTGATGGCGACCTCGGCGACGAGCGTCATCGACATCCCGCAGGACATGCCGACGCGCTCCGCGGCGCTGACCGAGCCGGCGGCGACCGCGCTGCATGCGATCGCCGCGGCGTCGCGCGCGCTCACGCGTCCGCTGCCCGAAGCCGGCGTCGTGGTACTGGGCGGCGGCGCCATCGGAATGCTCGCCACGCTGTTGCTGCAGCGCTACGGCGTGCGCCGTATCGAAGTGGGCGAAACCAACGCCGCGCGGCGTCGCGTCCTGGCGAAGGCGACGCAGGCCGACGTTTACGATCCTCAGCGGCGGACGCCTGCCGCCGATTCGGCCGACCTCGTCATCGATGCGGTTGGCGCAAAGGCCACGCGTGCCGCGGCGCTTGCCGCCGTGAAGCCGGGCGGGGTCGTGGTGCACGTCGGTCTCGCCGAGTGGGCGAGCGAAATCGACATGCGCAAGCTGACGCTCGCCGAGATCACGCTGATCGGCACCTACACGTATACGACGGCGGATCTGCGCGCCACCGTGCGTGCGCTTTACGACGGCGCATTCGGCGATCTCGCGTGGGTCGACGAGCGCCCGCTCGCCGACGGCGCTGCCGCGTTTCGCGACCTGCACGAAGGACGGAGCGGCGCCGCGAAGATCCTGTTGCGCCCGCGATGAGCGATATCGCGTTCGAGAACGTGAGCCGCGTCTTCGAGCGCGACGGCACCGACTTCCTGACCCTCGACCGCATCACGTTCGGCGTGCGCGACCGCGAATTCGTCGCCATCGTCGGGCCGTCGGGCTGCGGGAAGACCACGTGCCTGCGCATGGCCGCCGGCCTCGAGTTTCCGACGTCGGGACGCGTGACGGTCGGCGGTCGATCGGTCACGGCACCGGGCCCCGACCGCGCCGTCGTCTTCCAGCAGTTCGCGCTGTTCCCCTGGAAGACCGTGCATGAGAACATCGACTTCGGATTGCGCGGGAAGGGTCTTCCCGCCGGCGCACGGCGCGACCGGATCGCGCGGCAGGTCGAACTGATGAGCCTGCAGGGTTATGAATCGGCGTATCCACACCAGTTGTCGGGCGGCATGCAGCAGCGCGTGGCGATCGCCCGCAGCTACGTGCTCGATCCGGACGTGCTGTTGATGGACGAGCCGTTCGGTGCGCTGGACGCGCAGACGCGCATCGTCATGCAGGAGGAGCTGATCAAGTTGTCGCGCGTCAATCCCCGCACCGTGCTGTTCATCACGCATGCGGTCGACGAGGCGGTGTACCTCGCCGATCGCGTCGTCGTGATGACGCGGCGGCCCGGACGCATCCGCGAAATCGTCGATGTCGCACCGGTGCGCAAGGCGGATAACTGGGACCGCCACGACCGCACCGAGGAGGTGATGGACCAGGAGTCGTTCGTGCACTTGCGCACGCATATCTGGCGGATGTTGCGCGGCGAGCAGCAAACCGATGACCCGAAGACGCTCGAAACCACCGGAGGAATGACATGATGAAAAGACGGATGGCCGCGCTGGCGGCCGGTATCGCGCTCGGCTTGAGCGCAGTCGTGGCGCACGCGCAGCAGCTCACCGAAATCAAGATCAGCTATCAGCCCGCGCTGTACTGGGCGCTGCCGTTCTACGTTGCCGAGCAGAAGGGATGGTATGGCGAACTCGGCCTGAAGCCCGTCTTCAGCACGTTTCCCGCGGGCGTGCCGCAGATCGCCGCATCGGCGTCGAAGTCGTGGGATGTCGGCGGCACCGGATCAGTGCCGGCGACGCTCGGCGCGGTTCGCTACAACCTGCTGACGATCGGCATCACCAACGACGAGTCGTACGGCAACGCGTTGCTCGCGACCGCCAAGACGGCGGACGGCTTCATGAAGAATCCGGCGTCGATCAAGGGCCAGACGATCGTGCTGACCGCCAACTCGACCGGCGATTACGCGGTTCAATCGTGCCTCGCGAAGTGGGGCTTGAAAAAGAGCGACGTCACGGTGAAGAGCATGGGGCAGGCCGAGATCATCTCCGCGATGTCGAGCGGGAACGCCGATCTCGGCGGCCTGTGGGCGCCGAACACCTACACGATGGAGGAAAAGGCCGGCGCGAAGCAGATCTGCTCGGGACAGGACGCAGGCGCCGCAGTGCCCGGTGCGCTGATGGCCCGCGCCGACTACGCGAAGGAACAGCCGCAGAACGTCGCGAAATTCCTCGCCGTCTACCTGCGCGCCTGGAAATGGCTGAACGCGCATCAGACGGAAGGGATCGCGATGATGAGGAAGTTCTACGAACAGGGCGGCGTGTCGATCAGCGATGCGTCGATGAAAAAGGAATTCGACACGCGGCCGACGTACGACCTCGCCGGGCAGCTGAAGATCATGCAGCGCCCGGCCGGCGGTGCCTCTCAGGTCGACGGCTGGTTCACGAAGATCGGGGCGTTCATGCAGGCGAACGGGACGTTTCCGGAAGCGCCGGCGGCGAACAAGTTCATCACCGATGAATACCTGCGGATGGTGGACAGCGATCCGAAACTGAAGGAATTCGCAAACCGCGCGAATTGACGTGCCGTTGGGGTGGTGCCGTCGCGCGGCGCACGTGGGCGGAGTTCCAAAGTGAGCGGCGACGGGCCGTCCCGAGCCGCGAACTCCGCGCCCAGCGGGGGCCGCACAGCGCCGCGAGCCGCAAGCGTGCGCGGACGTCATCTGGTCGGCGTGGCCACCTTCGCGCTGCTGTTCGCGGCGTGGTACGCGCTGACGACGCTGACGCAGACGATCGGCTCGGGACGTTTTCCCGCACCGGCGGAAACCTGGGACGCGCTCCGGCAGATCGCCGTCACCGGCTACGCCGACGCCCGGCTGCATGCGCACGTCCTGCATAGCGTCAAGCTGGTCCTGCTCGGCTTCGCCGCCGCGACGCTCGTCGGCGTCCCGCTCGGCCTCGCGATGGGTGCGAGCCGCGCGTTCGAGGCGTTCGTCAATCCGGCCTTCCTGCTGATCCGGCCGATCCCACCGCTCGCGTGGATTCCGCTGGCGATCGTCTGGTTCGGGCTCGGCGACGCGGCGAAAGTGCTGATCATCTGGTTCGCCGCCTTCGTGCCGGCCGTCATCAACAGCTACAGCGGCGTGCGCACGATCGAGCCGCATCTGCTGGAAGCTGCGAGGATGCTCGGCGTTTCACGCGGGGTGTTCGTCCGCGAAGTGCTCGTGCCGGGGGCGATGCCGATGATCTTCACCGGGCTCCGGTTGTCGTTGCAGGCGTGCTGGACGACGCTCGTCGCCGGGGAGTTGATCGGCGCGATCGCGGGGCTCGGCCACGTGCTGTACCAGGCGTCGCTCGACATCTTTCCGGCGATGATCGTTGTCGGCATGGCGAGCGTCGCCGTGACGGGCGCTGCCATGACGATGGTCCTCGGCCGGGTCGAGCGCCGCGTGCTGCGCTGGCGCATTCACCGATGAGTCCGACGGCGAAGCGCCGTAGCCTGTCGTTTCGCCGCGGGCTCGCATTGTCGATCGCGGGGTTCGTCGCGTTCTTCGCGGCGTGGTGGCTGATCGCCGCCAGCGGTCTCGTGCAGCGACAGTTTCTGCCGACGCCGCTCGACGTGCTCGAACGCTTCGTCGCGCTGACGCAGACGCCGTTCGTGGGTTACACGCTGCAGCAGCATCTTGCGTCGAGCTTCGGCCGTTTCGCGATGGGCTTCGGCCTCGCTGCGCTGGTCGGCATCCCGCTCGGATTGCTGATGGGATGGTTCCGCTGGCTCGATGCCATCGTTTCGCCGCTGTTCGACGCACTGCGTTTCGTAGCGCCGATCGCGTGGGTGCCGTTCGCCGCACTGTGGTTCGGCACCGGCATCGGCGGGCCCGTGCTGATCATCTTCAGCGGCGCTTTCCCGCCGTGCGTGATCAATGCCTATCGCGGCGCCAAATACATCGAACCCCGCTTCGTCGAGGCGGCGCAGACGCTCGGCGCCACGCACGCGCGCATGATCACCGAAGTGCTCTTGCCCGCGTCGGTGCCGTCGATCGTCGCGGGGCTTCGGATCAGTGCAGGACTCGGCTGGCAGTCGCTGGTCGGCGCCGAACTGATCGTCGCGTCGAGCGGTATCGGCTACCTGCTCGTCAAGGGACAGGCCAACATCAGCACGTCGACCGTGATGAGCGGCATGATCGCGATCGGCATCGTCGGCTTTGCGATCGACGCACTGTTGCGCCTGCTGGAAGCGCGCATCCACGCGCGCCGCGGCGGCGCCTGACCGCGACACCCGCCGCACCGCAAGACGTCAAGCCGCGACGGCGTCGCGCAAACGGTTCATCAGCGAGCGCGAGGTCGAGCGAAGGCGCGCGGGCCGCGTGGCCCGAGCGATCGTCTTGCGCATGGCCGGCAGTGGCGTCGCGCTGCGCGTGGCGGCCCGACCGATCAGAAACGCGCCGAGCATCAGCAGCCCGCTGAACGCCAGTGTCGCGCCGGGGAACGTGCGCACGGTGTTGACGGCGATTTCGCCTGCGCGCGGCGTGACGAGTTCGAAACGCCGCCGCGTCATTTCCGCGCCGAGCTCCGACAGCCGACGCTCGCCGAGCACGCGTTCGGCGTCGGGCAGCAGCATCGTTTCCTCGTCGGCGACGTGGCGCATGACGCCGCGCATCAATTCCATCAGCGTCGTGTCGAAAGCAGCGTCGTCGGGGCGCGTCTGGCGCAATTGCGCGATCAGTCGCCGCATCTCGTTGTGCTCGGGCACGCTCTTGTTGACGAGATCCGGCTCGAAGCTGCGCAGCGCGGGATAGAAGATCTCCTCCTCCAGGCGCGCGTGGATCTCGAGCGCGAGGCAGAGCGTCTCGGCAACGGCGTGCTTCTTGTCGGGCGCCGCATCGACGCGATACTTGTGAAACGTCGCCATCGCGTGCGTATGGTCCATGCGGATCATCGTCGTCGCGCCAGGGGACATGCGGGTCATGATTTCGTGCATCGTCGTTCTCCGTGCAGTCATGGAAGCGCGCGCCGCGGTTCGCGGCGGCAGCATGGGGGCGCCTTCGGCAATTTTGGCGCGCGGTCCGTGTAATTTCGGGCGCCTGGCGATCGCCGAAACGCCGGGGCGCGAGGCGCCTTCTCGCCTGCAGAGTCGATGCCTCGCGTGGGGCGCACGGCTCCCGGTCACTCCTGTCGTTGCAAGCGCTGTGCCGCTCGGTGCGCGGCCGTAGCAACTTCCGCCGCGGCAGGCTCGGACCTCGGCTGCGAAACGCCGCCGGAGCGCATCGTTTGACCCCTCGCGCGGAACTGGCGATACTTCGACGCAAATCCCGCCGACCGGGAGCACGACGATGAAGCATCGGGTGATCCTCGCGCTCGCGCTGCTGCTGGCTGCATGCGCCAGCGCACCGCCACCGCAGCCGCAGCGCATCCACGCGCTCTATCACGACGAGCTGTTCACGCCGCCCGCGCAGCGCGTCGACGCTGCCGACGTGTTCGCGCTGAGCGACGAAATGCGGGCCTACCTCAAGGGCGACATCGCGCGAATGATGCGTGCAAAGGGCAGCCAGCACGGGCTGTTCGAAGCGCTCTACGACAAGGGCCTGCTCAAGCTCGAATACGACGCCGCGAAGACGCGCAACGCGTCGCAGGCGTTCGCCGCGCGTGCGGGCAACTGCCTGTCGCTCGTCATCATGACGGCTGCGTTCGCCAAAGAGCTCGGCATGCCCGTGCATTACCAGCACGTGTTCGTCGACGAGACGTGGAGCCGCAGCGGCGACTTCTACCTGTCGATCGGGCACGTGAACCTGTCGCTCGGCCGGCGTCTGCACGAATACAGTCCGAACGAAATGACGATGACGATCGACTTCCTGCCGCCGCAGGACCTGCGCAGCCTGCGAACGTGGGTGCTCGACGAGTCGACGATCGTCGCGATGTACATGAACAACCGGGCGGTCGAGCAACTGACGTCCGGCGAGGTCGACGACGCGTACTGGTGGGCGCGCGAGGCGATCCGGCAGGATCCGCGCTTCCTCAGCGCATTCAACACGCTCGGCGTCATCTATCAGATGCACGGCCATCTCGCGTACGCGCAGCAGGCGCTCGAATACGTGCTCGAACGCGAGCCGGCGAATACGCGCGCGATGTCCAATCTTGCATCGGTGCTCGCGCTGCGCGGTCAGGCCACCGCGGCCGCCGACCTGCGCCGAAAACTCGAGCAGATGGAGCCGAATCCGCCGTTCGGCTATTACAAGCGCGGCATCGCCGCGATGAAGGACGGCGACTACAAGCTCGCGAAGGAAATGTTCGCGAAGGAAGTCGATCGCGCGGCGTATTACCACGAATTCCACTTCTGGCTCGCGCTTGCGTACATGGGCCTCGGCGACACCGAGCACGCGCGCGAGCACCTGGCGATCGCGGTCGACAACAGCACGACGCGCAAGGACCATGACCTGTACGCGGCAAAGCTCGAACGGCTGCGCGCGTACGTGCCGGTGATCCGGCGCTGACGCGTCAGGCGCGACCGACGCTTCGGCGGTCGAGCGACACCGCCTTCACCAGCGCGAAAACCGGCTGCCCCGGCTTGAGCCCAAGCTGATCGACGGCCCGCTGCGTAACGCGCGATCGCAACGGAACACTGCCGACCGTCATCGTCACGCCGACGATCCCGTTCTGCGGCGTTCCGACCGACGCGATCCTGGCCTGCAGGACGTTCTGGATGCTGACGGCGCGGGGCGCTTCCAACGCAATCGAGACGTCCCGGGCGCGAATGCGGAGCCGGATCGGTTCGCCGATCAACGCGTCGAGGTTGGTCACCGTCAACTCGCCGCCGTCGAACGCGAGCGTGGCGAGATCGTAATCGACATCCTGTGCCACGACTTTCGCGTCGATCACGGACCCGCCCTCGAAGATGCCCGTCGATGAACGAAGCTCCGGCCGTCCCATGACGTCTTCCACGCTGCCGAAGGCGCTGACCGTTCCATGCGCCAGCACCACGACATCGTCGGCCAGGCGGACGACTTCCTCGATCGAGTGGCTCACGTAGACAGCGGGCACGCCGACTTCGTCGCGCATCAGTTCGATGTAGTGCAGGACCTCGTCCTTGCGGTGCCCATCGAGGCCGGCGAGCGGCTCGTCGAGCAGCAGAAGCTTCGGATGCGCGAGCAAGGCGCGCCCGATGACCACGCGTTGTTTCTCGCCGCCCGAGAGGTTCGCGGGCCGTCGTTCGAGAAGGTCCGCGAGTCCGAGCAGCGAAACGATGGCGTCGAGCGTGATGCGACGATCCGACGGCGGAACGACACTGCAGCCGTAGAGCAGGTTGCGCCGAACGGACAGATGCGGGAACAGGCGCCCCTCCTGGAAGACGTATCCCACGCGCCGGCGCCAGGGCGGGAGATCGATACCCTCTGCACTGTCGAACAGCACCGCGCCGTCGACCTCGATGCGGCCTCGATCCGGGCGTCGAAGTCCCGCGATCATGTTCACGAGCGTCGTCTTGCCGGCGCCCGAACGCCCGAACAGCGCAATGACGTCTGCCTGACTCTGAAACGCGACCTGCAGGCGCAGACTGCCCGCAGCGCCTTCGACGTCAATGCGCAACATCGTGCCCTTTCGTCGCCGCGACGGCGCGCCGCGTGAGGACCTCCGAGATCAGCAGTGAGACGAGCGAGACGCCGACCGCGATCAAGCTCAGGCGGAGCGCCTGCACGTCGCCGTTCGGCACCTGCGTATACGTGTAGATGGCGAGGGGCAGCGTCCGCGTCTCCCCCGGAATGTTCGAAACGAACGTGATGGTTGCGCCGAACTCGCCCAGGCCTCGTGCGAAACCCAGCAGCGCGCCCGTCACCACGCCGGGCAAGGCGAGCGGCACGACGATCGTCGCGAAGACGCGAACCGGGCGTGCCCCGAGCGTGTAGGCGGCGCCTTCGAGCCTTTCGTCGATCGCCTCGATCGAAAGCCGGATAGCGCGAACCATCAACGGAAAGCCCATGACGGCCGCCGCGATCGCCGCGCCGGTCCATCGAAACGCAAACACGATCCCGAGGTGCTGGTCGAGGAAAGAACCGACTGCGCCTCGACGCCCCAGCAACAGCAGCAGGAAGTAGCCGATCACCACCGGCGGCAGCACCAACGGCAGGTGAATGAAAGCGTCGACCAGCGACTTGCCGGGAAACCGCCAGCGCGCAAGGGCGTGAGCGACGAGGAGCGCTACCGGCAGACTGACGAGAACGCTCGCCGACGCGACTTTGATGCTCAAGCGAAGAACCTCCCACTCTTCGCCAGTCAGTCCCATCGCCGACGATCAATACGTGAGGAAGCCGTGCTTTCGAAAGATTGCCCCAGCTGCGCTGCTCTTCAGGAACGCGAGAAAGTCGGCGCCACCGTCACCCTTGGCCAGCGCGACGAGCGCCGCGGGATAGACGATCGGCGGATGCGTGTTCGCGGGGAACACGCCGACGATCCGGACGCGCGGCTCTGCCGCGGCATCCGTGCGGTATACGATGCCGAGCGGCGCCTCGCCTCGTGCGACGAAATTGAGCGCAGCGCGCACATCCTCGCCGCGCGCGATCCTGCTCGAAAGCGATGACCAGACGCCGAGCGCCTCGAGCGCGGACTTGCCGTACTTGCCGGCTGGGACGTGATCAGGATCTGCCATGGCCAAGCGTCCACTCCCGAGCGCTTCGACGAGGGGAAACCGCGGCCCGATCGCAAGCGACACCGTGCTGTCGACCGGCGCAATCAAGACGATCTCGTTGCGGAGCAAGTCGATGCGCGAACCCGATCGTAACAGCCCGCGCTGCTCCAGGTAATTCATCCAGTCCGCGTCGGCCGAAATGAACACGGCGGCCGGCGCGCCGTTGTCGATTTGCTTCGCCAGGGCGGAACTCGAACCGTACGCAACGACGGCCGCCGGATGGCCGGACGCGCGCCACGCGCCATTGAGTTCGTCGAGCGCATTCTT
>DASSEA010000479.1:0-10679 GCA_035696805.1 Casimicrobiaceae bacterium | reverse complement strand
CATCAGGCGCGCTTCGACCTCGAGCGGATCAGCACCGGGTGCGATGCGCGTGCGGTTCGCGACGCGAAACACGTGCGTGTCGACCGCAATCGTCGGCTCGCCGAACGCGACGTTCAACACGACGTTGGCGGTCTTGCGCCCGACGCCCGGCAACTTCTCGAGCGCTTCGCGATCGCGCGGCACTTGTCCGCCGTATTCATCCTGCAGGATCTGCGACAGCGCGACGACGTTCTTCGCCTTCATGTTGAAGAGGCCGATCGAGCTGATGTAGGGGATGAGGCCATCGACACCGAGCCTTGCGATCGCGCGCGGCGTGTTGGCGACCGGAAACAGGCGCTCGGTCACCTTGTTGACGCCCTTGTCGGTCGCCTGCGCCGACAGAACGACGGCGACCAGCAGTTCGAATGGCGAATGGTGATCGAGTTCGCTTTGCGGGTGCGGATTGGCGGCGCGCAGCCGCTCGAAAATCTCGCGCCGCTTCTGCGGGTTCATCGCTCGGCGGGCGGGCGCGCAAGTTCCGCGAGGCGCGCGAGTCGCGGCGGATCGTTCGCGCGCAGGTCCTCGTCCTCGCCGAGCAACGCCAGCGCCTTCGCGGCCCAGGGTTGTGCCGCTTTGCGATCCCCGCGTGCGACGGCGATTTCAGTGAGTTCCTCGAACACGTAGCCGTCGGGCGCTTTGGCCGCGTCGAGCTCGCCAGCAAGCGCGCGTTGCATCGCTTCGGCTTCGTCGAGTCTGCCGAGCGAACGCAGGCCGCGCGCAACGGTCCAGCGCGCGATTCGCGTGCGCGGGAGGTCGTGAGCGGCTTCGCGCTCCGCCAGCGCCTGCCGCCAGTAATCGAGCGCGCGCGCGTATTCACCGCGATCGTGCAGCGTCCAGCCGAGGTTGTGCAAAAGCGATCCGCGCCACCCGCGCGTGCGTCGATCGGCCGCGGCGTCGGCCGCGGCAAGCGCCTGGCGATGCCAGTCGAGCCGCCGCTCCGGCGGTCCGGCGATCGCAAGCATGTGCAGCGCATCGACCCGGTAATACGAAGCCCCCGGAAGATCGTCATTGCCCGCAGCGGCGAGCGCCTGCTCGAACCAGACGACGGCGTCCGCTGCATGTCCGCTTGAATTCTGCCGACGGCCGCGTTCGAGCAGGTAACGCACCCGCACGCGCTGCGGTTGCGACGCGAGCGTTTGCTCGACGGCGTCGAGCGTCGCATCGTTCTGCTCGAAATGGCGCTGCAGTGCCTGCGCGCGGGCGATTTGCGTCGCGGCCTCGATCGCCTCGCGCGATTGCGGTGGGTGGCGGGCGCGTTCGTCGCGAAACCGCGCTTCCGATTGGGCGGGATCGTTGAAATCCCACAGCGCGTCGAGCCGTTGCGAGTAATCGTCGTTTGGATCCATCGGGGCTCCGGCGACAGCGAAAGCCGTCAGCATTCCGACCAGGGCGGCGAAATGAAACATGCGCATAGACTTTGGGGTCAGAGCAACACGTCGACTTGTTGCTCTGACCCCAAAGTGTAGCCCGGCCGTCGCGCGCCCGTGGCGTTGAGCTATGCGACCTGCATCGCCGGGTGCGACGCGCCTGGCCGCAGCAGATGCGCAAGGAGACTGCGCAGACGCGCGGGCCGAACGGGCTTGTGCAGCAACGGAATGCCGCTCGCCTGGATGCGCGCGAGGTCGTCCTGGGCGCTTTCGCCCGAGACCAGCGCTGCGGGCATCGACGCGCCAAACGTACGCCGCAAGCGCGCGATCGTCTGCAAGCCGTCGATGCCGGGGCCGAGGCGGTAGTCGACGAGCATCAGTTCGGGTGGCGCTTGCCCGGCGTACGCGCGCACGGCGCTGTCCGCATCGGCCGCTGCGACCGCCGCGCATCCCCATTGTGTCAACAGGTCCACCGTGGCGTCGCGGACGTCGCCTTCGTTATCGACGACGACGATGCGACGGCCCGCGAGGGAGGCGTACGATGGCGTCTCCTGCGCGCTGTCGACGCGCGCGGCGCGATCTGCGGCGGGCACGTAGATCCGGAACACGGAACCCCGGCCTTCGCGGGACTGCATGTCGATCGGGTGCCCGAGCAGGTCAGCGAGGCGGCGCACGATGGCAAGACCGAGCCCGAGTCCGCGCGCGCGTTCGCGCGCCGGGTTGCCGATCTGATAGAACTCCTCGAAGATCCGCTCCCGCTCGGCCGCCGGTATGCCGGGACCGCTGTCCCAAACTTCGATTGCGTACGTCGCGCCACGTCGCCTGCAGCCAATGACAATGCCGCCGCGTTCGGTATACCGCAATGCGTTCGAAATCAGATTGCGGAGGATCCGTTCGAGCGCGATGGGGTCCGAGCGGATCACCGCGTCGCCGCACGACAGCGCGAGCTTCAGTCCACGATCGATCGCTTCGGGTGCGCATTCATCGACCAGTCGATCGAGCAGGGGCCGGATCTTGAAATCGCGCGGTTCGGGAACGATCACGCCGGCATCGAGCTTCGATATGTCGAGCAGCGCGGACAACAGCGTCTCGAGCGACGTGACCGACGTCGAGATCCGATGCGCGAGCGCCTGGGCGTCGGCTTCGCGCGTACGTTCGGTCAACGTCTGCGAGAACATGCCGAGCGCATGCAGCGGTTGTCGGAGATCGTGGCTCGCCGCGGCGAGGAAACGCGACTTCGCGCGATTCGCGGCCTCCGCCGCATCCTTGGCCAGCTGCGTCACCTGCAGTTGCGCGTACAGGGCAGCGCTCTTCTCGGCAACGCGCTGCTCGAGGTCGATGTTCAGTCGCTCAGCTGCGCCCAGGGCACGTATGAACCGGTCGGTGAGCAGGTACCCGAACAGCGTCAGGAAAGCCAGCGCTGCATAGGGGACGAGCCACACGGGTCGCAGATCGAGCGGGTTCTGCGCGACGAGCCAGTCGTGGATGGCGAACGTCGCCGACAGCGATCCTGCGACGAGCAGCAGCGCGCTCTCCAGGTTCCACTTGCGAATCGCGTAACGCGCGACGGTGCCAAGCGCGACCAGCACCATGACGATCCCGCCGAGCCGTGCGACCGTCGAGAACGGACCGAAGCTGTCGAGCGCGTACGCGAGATAAAGCGCAGGCAGCGCGCCTACCGCGTAAACCTTGACCGCGCGCTCGTAGAGTCGCCAGCGCACGCCGGCGAAGCGAATGCAGAACAGGCACAGCAACGCGACGAAGACCAGGTACGCCCATGTCCAGACGATCGCCCAGTGCGGCTGCGGGATCGGGGATTCCGGAAGCAGCGACAGCAGCGTGTGCACGCTCCACAGCATGACGGCCGTCGCGAACAGCCCGAATCCGGCGTCGCGGCGGCGCAGCCACAGGACGAAAATGAAGGCGCCGACGGTAAATGTCGCGATGCTGATGGCCGCCGGGCCAAGCGTGTACGCGAACAGGATGCGGTGCGCGCGTTCGCGCAGCAGCGTCGCATCTCCGGCGAGCACCGGACCGAGGCCCGCCACGTCCGGCAGCTTCGAGCGTACGTGCAGGGCGACGTAATTGGTGCCCGCGCGCAAGGAGTCGGACGGAATCTCGATGAAACGTGATTGCTCGTAGCTGCGCGGTCGCCTTCCGTCGAGGGGCCCTGAACTCGCGACGAGGTCACCGTTGACGTAGACCTCGGTCGGCACGGTAATCGCGGTGACGCACAGCGCCTGCGGATTCGTGGGCAGTTCCGGGAGCTGCCATTCGAGCGTGTACCACGCGTCCCCGGTTGCGCCCGGGTCGCTGACCTCCCACGCGTGCGGCAACTTCACCGGACGTTGCGAAGCGTCGCCGAAGCGCCCATCGAACACGCCGAGCGCGAAGCCTGCGCGATCGAGCGCAGCGTAGGTCGGCGCATCGGCTGCCCGCCCGTGAAACGCGCGGGTTTCCGCGACGAACAACGCGATGCCGATCAGGACTGCGCACGACGCGCAGATCCAGCGCAATGTCGTTGGTGAACGCGCGGCCACGCGCCTCGAGGCGCGTCGCAGGGTCTGGACCATCGCATTCGCTCGCATCGCCGTAGGAGTCGTCGATCACGCGTCGACGCTCTGATTCTGCCTATAATGCGACCGCCATACAAACGAAGCCAAGGTAACGGTGACAGCCGCACTTCGCAGCAGCGCGCTTCGCATCGCGATTGCGGACGATCATCCGCTGATGCGCGCGGCGCTCGTCAGCGCACTCGCACGCATCGGCGACGACGTTCAGTTCATGGAAGCCGCGAACCAGGCGGCGGCGCTCGCGCTGGTCGAGAAACCGCCCGGTCCGGACCTCATGCTGATGGATCTTCACATGCCCGGTGCCGACGGAATCGAAGGCGTACGCGCAGTGCGCGAGCGCGCCCCGCACGTCCCGCTCGCCATCGTTTCCGCCGACGAAGATGTCGCTGCGATCCGCGCGATGCTTGCCCTCGGCGTGTCGGGGTTCATCCCGAAGACGGACTCGCCGGCTGTCATCGAGGGCGCCGTTCGACTGATCCTGGCGGGCGGGGTGTATGTCCCGCCGCGCCTCGTCAACGGGGACGGTTTCGCTGTCCCGTCCAGTGCCGCGCCGTCATCAGGACTTACCGCGCGGCAGATGGACGTCGTACGGCTGCTCGCGCGCGGGCTTTCCAACAAGGCGATCGCGCGGGAGCTCGGCGTCAGCGAGGGGACGGTGAAGGTGCATCTGCTCGCGATCTTTCGGGCGCTCGACGTTCGCAATCGCACGCGCGCCGTACTTGCGGCGCAACGCTTTCTCGACTGACGCGCCCGCGTTGTCGCGAGCGCGTCCGAGAAAGACGCGCCGGCACCGACCGGAGTGGCTACGACGTTTCGCGCGTCAGAATTGCGCGATCGGCTCCTCGGGCGCGACGTTCCGGCCCTTGAAGACGCTTTCCGCCGAAGGCACGCCTGTCGGCACCGGCGCGCGGAGGAAATCGCTCACGCTCGCCGGTTCGTTGGTCAGGAGCGGTGCGCGTATCGCGGCGCCGCCACCGGATTCATGCACCCAGAGCACGCTCGCGAGCCCGAGCACGGACAATGCCGCCACGACGCTCATCGCCGCACGCAGCCTGGAACCACGTTCGTCTTGCTTCCCCGCGTTCATGTCACCCTCCCATCGTTCGACACGTGCGATCGCACGCATCGAACGCATTCTCGACAGGAAGCGCGAACGACGGAATGCGGCAGACGGACTACGCGCCATCGGATGAACGGCCGAGGCGCCGTGGCGTGGCGCTACCGTTCGTCGTATGCCGGAGGCATGACCGCACGTCGCGCACGGGCGCGCGCCAGAGCGTTGGCGACAGCCTTCTCGCGCGCGGGCGCTCCCGTGGTTGCCGTCCGCAATTTCGCAGCCGCGGCGAGGCGTTTTCCCCGGGCGGCATGACGTATTCGTGCCGCAAGCGCGTCCGCCTGTGACCACTGCCGCCGCGCGGGCACCAGATCGATGCAATCGACC
This sequence comes from Casimicrobiaceae bacterium, assembly GCA_035696805.1. Lineage (GTDB taxonomy): Bacteria > Pseudomonadota > Gammaproteobacteria > Burkholderiales > Casimicrobiaceae > VBCG01. The sequence goes on along the minus strand of DASSEA010000479.1, from coordinate 5,259 downwards.
GGGCAGGGCTCGATGCAGAGTTCGCAACCGCTGCAGAGCGACGCGAGCACCCCGTGCATGCGCTTTGGCGCGCCCACGATCGCATCGACGGGACACGACTGGATGCACAGCGTGCAGCCGATGCATGCGTCCTCGTCGATGACGGCAACCTGCAACGGTCCCGGGGCGCCGCGCGCCGCGTCGAGCGGCGGCGCGGTACGACCGAGCAGAGCGGCGAGCGCGCTGATGGTCGCGTCGCCGCCGGGTGGGCAGCGGTTGATGTCCACCGCCCCGTCGGCGATCGCTTCCGCGTAGGGGCGGCACCCCGCATAGCCGCAGCGCGTGCACTGCGTTTGCGGCAGAAGGTCGTCGATACGATCGGCGATGTCGGGCGCTACGCTCATGACGGTGCTATTTTAGGGACGCTCCGCTGCTTCGCGCGGACCGCATTTACGGCGATGGCCCTCACGCATTCCCACGACGAATCGCTGCACGCCCACGACGGCGACGCACACGATCATCACTTCGCGCCGAGCGCGACGACGATGCGCGCGCTCGCATCGGCACTGGCGCTGACCGGGGGATACGCGATCGTCGAGGCGGTGGGCGGTTGGCTCGCCGGATCGCTCGCGCTCCTGTCCGACGCGGGACACATGGCGACCGACGCGGCTGCGCTCGGACTCGCGCTGTTCGCGCAGTGGGTCGCACGGCGCCCGCCGTCTTCCCGTGCATCGTACGGTTATGCCCGGGCGGAAGTGCTGGCGGCGTTCGTCAACGCACTCGCATTGCTGCTGCTGGTCGCGTTCATTGCCATCGAAGCGGTCGCGCGCATCGCACATCCGGCACCGGTCGCCGGCGGGACCGTGCTCGCCATCGCAGCCATCGGGCTCGCAATCAACCTGGGTACCGCGTGGATGCTTTCCCGCGCGCCGTCGTCAGCGAGCGCGCAAAGCGCACTCCTGCACGTACTCTCCGATGCACTGGGCTCGGTTGCTGCACTCGTTGCCGGCGCCGTGGTCCTGACGACCGGGTGGACGCCGATCGATCCGATCCTGTCGCTCTTCACCGCGACGTTGATCCTCCGCTCGACGTGGCGGCTGCTCGCGAAGACGACCGGCGTGCTGATGGAAGGCGTGCCGTCGCACCTCGACTATCAGGCGATCGGCACCGCGCTCACGCAGGTGCGTGGCGTGTCGAGCGTGCACGACTTGCACGTGTGGCACATGAGTGCGCAGCACGCCGCACTGTCCGCGCACGTCACGATCGAAGAGGGCGACGCCTGGCCGCGCATCCTCGGCGACGCGCGCGCGATGCTCGCGTCGCGCTTCGCCATCGATCACGTGACGCTGCAGCCGTCGTGGCCGCTCGACCCGCGGTATGGCGACCGCCGCGTGATACCGATCGCGCCCGTCGAAGGGAGTTGACGCCAGATGATATTTAAATGATATCATACTGATATGCCCCTGCCGGGCGTCGCGGGAGATCGTCATGCCAGCAGCCATCGCCGCCAAGGACACGCACAGCGAGCGTCCCGTCGGCACCTACAGCGGTTTTCTCGCACTCGCCGTCGGACTCGCGCTCGTATTCGTCGCCGCGTGGCTCGCCTTCGACGTCGTCGCGAGCGCCCGCGCGGTACGCGGGCCGGCCAGCGTGGGCAGCCTGCTGCTCGCCCTCGGCATCCTTGCAGCCGGCGTGCTCGTCCTCGCCGGCCTCTTCACGCTGCAGCCCAACGAAGCGGCGATCCTGCAACTATTCGGCGCGTATCGCGGCACGACGCGAACCGCCGGTTTGCGCGCCACGAATCCGTTCTATACGCGCAGGAAGTTGTCGCTCCGCGCGCGCAACCTGAACGGCGAGCGGTTGAAAGTCAACGACAAGCGCGGCAATCCGATCGAGATCGCCGCCGTCGTCGTCTGGCGCGTTGACGACACGGCCAAGGCGTTCTTCGACGTCGACAGCTACGAAACGTACGTCAAGCTGCAGGCCGAGGCCGCCGTCCGGCATCTCGCGTCGTCGTTCGCGTACGACGAAGCGGAGGGTGCGGCGCACGAGACGGCCGAACCGACGCTCCTTGCGAGCGCGAACACGGTGACGCGCGCGCTCGTCGCGGAACTCGAGGCACGGTTCGAAAAGGCCGGCGTCATCGTCGAGGAGGCGCGCATCATGCACCTTGCGTACGCGCCGGAGATCGCGCAGGTGATGCTGCGGCGCCAGCAGGCGGAGGCGATCATTTCGGCCCGGCGGAAGATCGTCCACGGCGCCGTCTCGATGGTGCAGATGGCGCTGAACGAACTCTCCGAGCGACAGGTCGTCGATCTCGACGACGAACGCCGCGCCGCGATGGTAAGCAATCTGCTGACGGTGCTGTGCGCTGAATCGGAGGTGCAGCCGGTCGTCAATACCGGAACGCTGTATTCGTGACGGCCAGCGTCCCGAATTCGCGACGATGACGGAACGCAAGGCGTTTCTGTTGCGGCTCGATCCCGCTGTGTGGGAAGCCCTGGAGCGGCTCGCGCAGGCGGAGCTCCGCAGCGTGAACGCAGAGATCGAGTATCTGCTGCGCCAGGCGCTCGCCGAGCGTGGCATCAAGCCAAAGATCACCGCGCCGGCGAACCGGAGGTAAGACGACTTTGGGTCAGAGCAATAAGTCGACTTTTTGCTCTGACCCCAAAGTCAGATCCATTTCGCGCGCCGGAAGCGCAGGAACAGGAACGCGTCGACCGCGACCATGCCGAGGATGACGAGCGGATAGCCGAGCACCGAATCGAGCTCGGGCATGAATTTGAAGTTCATGCCGTAGATCCCGGCGATCAGTGTCGGCACCGTGATCAGCGCGCCCCACGCGGCAAGCCGCTTGGTCACTTCGTTGTCCGCGATGCCGATCAGCGCGAGGTTCACCTGGATCGCCGTCGTCAGGATTTCGCGGATGCTCTCGATCGAGGCGCTGATCCTCGCGAGGTGATCGTAGACATCGCGAAAGTATTCCTGCGCGCCAAGGCAAAGATGCGGCACGCGGCCCCCGTAGAGCTTGCCGACGGCTTCCATCAGCGGGGCGACGACGTGCCGAAGCGTCATCAACTGCCGCTTGATGCCGTAGAGCTCCTCGAGCTTGTCGCGGCTCGATGCGCTCGAGAAAAGTTGCTCCTCCGAGGCCTCGAGGCGCGTTTCGAGCTGGTCGAGCACCGGGAAGTAGCGATCGACGACGTTGTCGATCAACGCGTACAGCACGAATCCGGAGCCGTGGCGCAGAAGCTCCGGCTCACGCTCGGTGCGCGCACGCACGGCGGCGAAGCCGATCTGCGTGCGGTGGCGCACCGTCAAGACGTAGTTGTAGCCGACGAAGATGTCGACTTCGCCGATGCGGATGTCGTCGCTGCCGTCGTCCAGCTTCACGATCTCCGCCGGATGCAGCACGGCGAACAGCGAATCGCCGTATTCCTCGATCTTCGGCCGCTGGTGTCCCTTGCGCGCGTCCTCGACGGCAAGTTCGTGCAGGTCGAATTCCCGCGCCATCTCGTCGAGTTCCTCCTGCGTCGGCTCGACCAGCGCGACCCACACGAAGCAGTTGGGCCGGTGCAGGTATTCGCTGATATCCGCGGCGGGGATGTCTGCGATCTTCCGGCCTTCCTCGTAGGCGACGCAACTGACGAGCATGTGAACGGCTGTGGACGAACCGCCGCCATCATAACGTCATGAGAAAACGCCGCTGCCGTCCTACCGTCGCCGATGCGCCGTCGCTGTCCGCGTGCGCGCGCCGCGGTAAGATGGCCCGACGTTCCGACCTCGCCGCCGTCGGCGGTGCCCGCTGGATGATCATCACGTCGCTGCTCGACACGGACCTGTACAAGTTCACGATGATGCAGGTCGTGCTGCATCATTTCCCCGCCGCGCAGGTCGAGTATCGCTTCAAGTGCCGCAACGCGAACGTCGACCTGCAGCCGTACGTCGCCGAGATCAGGCGCGAGATCGGCGAGCTCTGCACGCTGCGCTTCACGCGCCGCGAGCTCGATTACCTGCGGAGCTGGCGCTTCCTCAAGAGTGATTTCGTCGACCTGCTCGGGCTGTTTCAGCTCGACGAGCGGTTCATCCACGTGAGCGCGATACCGGGTACGCACGACATCGACATCACGATCAAGGGACCGTGGCTGCACACGATCATGTTCGAAGTGCCGGTGCTCGCCATCGTTTCCGAGGTCTACAACCGCAACGTGCACGCCGAGCCGGATTTCGTCGAGGGACGGGCGCGCCTTGCGCAGAAGATCGCGCAGCTCAACGCGGTGCCGGACCCGGACTTCCGGATCGCCGATTACGGCACGCGCCGTCGTTTTTCACGCGCGTGGCAGCAGGAGGTGATCGTTGCCCTTCGCGACGGGATTCGCCGGAAGTTCGTCGGCACGAGCAATGTGCACTTCGCGCTCGAACACGACCTCACGCCGCTCGGCACGATGGCGCACGAATACCTGCAGGCGTGCCAGGCGGTCGGTCCGCGGCTGCGCGATTCGCAGGTATTCGCGTTCAACACGTGGGCGCGCGAATATCGCGGAGACCTGGGTATCGCGCTGTCGGACGTCTGCGGGATGGACGCGTTCCTGCGCGACTTCGATCTCTTCTTCTGCAAGCTTTTCGACGGAGTCCGCCACGATTCCGGCGATCCGTTCGAATGGGGCGAGAAGCTGATCGCGCATTACCACCGGATGCGCATCGATCCGCACACGAAGGTGATGGTGTTCTCCGACAGCCTGAACGTGCCGCTCGCGCAGCGCCTGTTCGAATATTTTCGCGGCCGCAGCCAGACCGCGTTCGGCATCGGGACCAACCTGACCAACGACCTCGGCCACGAGCCCCTCGCCATCGTGATCAAGATGACGCGCTGCAACGGACAGCCGGTCGCGAAGATCAGCGACGAGCCGTCGAAGACGATGGACTACGACCCGTCGTACGTCGCGTACCTGCGCGAAGTGTTCCAGGTGCCCTCGACACCCCCTGCGGAGCAGCGTCCCGATTTGCGCAGCGCCTAGCGCGAGTAGTAAGCGCCGTCGATCACGATGCCGCCGCGCGCGGGCTGCACGCGGCTCATCCGCGTGTCGAAGGTGAGCGTTTCTCCTGCAAACGTGCCGTATTTCGGCGCCTGGTCGCGCGTTCGCAGTTCGGCGCTGCCGTCCGCCCGGATCGTGACTGTTTCCTCGATGCCGTTGCCACTGTTCTGGCCGCGAAACGTGCCGATCGCCCAGCCGGCGACGTTCTGGTCCTGGCCGGGCCCATACGATGATCCCGAATGCC
>DASSEA010000478.1:0-2813 GCA_035696805.1 Casimicrobiaceae bacterium | reverse complement strand
CGCGCCTTCGGCAGCGTGGACGCCGCGACTTTCGACGACCTTGGGCGAATCCACCCACGCGGGCAAAGGCACCGGCGCCAGTGCGTTACCGACCGCGATGTCATCGGTGATCCAGCGCGCGACGTCGCGCCATCCGGCTTCCTGCCACGCTTCGAACGGACCGCGCTTCCAGCCGAAGCCCCAGCGGATCGCGAGGTCGACATCGCGTGCGTTGTCCGCGATCGATGCGAGATGAAACGCCGCATAGTGACACAGGTCCCGCTGGATCGACCACAGGAGCTGCGCGTGGGGATGCGTCGATTCGCGCAGTGCGGCGAGGCGCGCCCGCGCGTCCGCAGCGTCGAGCAGCCGCAGGACTTCGGGCGCAACGCTGCCTTGTGCAACCGCGTAATCGCTGGCCGTGCGATCGAGCACTTCGACCGTCTTGCCGCGCTTGCGAAAAAAGCCGGCGCCCGCTTTCTGGCCAAGCGCGCCCTTCGCGACGAGCGCCGCGAGCATCGGCGGCGTCGCAAAGAGCGCATGAAACGGATCATCGGGCAACGCGGTGCGCATCGTTTCGATGACGTGCACCATCGTGTCGAGGCCGACGATGTCGCTCGTGCGATACGTCGCGCTCTTCGCGCGGCCGATCGCGGGCCCCGTCAGTGCATCGACGACGTCGAAGCCGATACCCAGCCGATCGGCGTGGTGCATCGTCGCCAGCACGGAGAAGATGCCGATGCGGTTCGCGATGAAGTTCGGCGTGTCCTTCGCGCGCACGACACCCTTGCCGAGCGTCGTCGTCAGGAAAGTCTCCAGCGCATCGACGAGCCCGGGCGCCGTATCCGCCGTGGGAATCAGCTCGACCAGGTGCATGTAGCGCGGCGGATTGAAAAAGTGCATGCCGCAAAAGCGCGCTCGCATGCTCGCCGGCAGCACATCGGCGAGCGCCGCGAGCGACAGCCCGGACGTGTTCGACGCGAGCACCGCACGCGGCGCCATGCAGGGCGCGACGCGCGCGTAGAGGTCACGCTTCCAGTCGAGGCGCTCGCCGATCGCCTCGATGACGAGGTCGCAATCGGAAACCCGCGACAGGTCGCTATCGTAGTTTGCCGCGTCGATGTAAACCGCGCGCTCACGCGCTGCGAGCGGCGCGGGCTCGAGCTTCAGCAGCCTTGCGATGCCGGCGGCCGCCAGCGCATTGGGCGAACCGTCGCGGCTCGCGAGATCGAACAGGGTCGCCTGCACGCCGGCATTGACGAAATGCGCGGCGATCTGCGCGCCCATGACGCCGGCGCCGAGCACGGCGACGCGGCGCACGGTGAGCGAAGTCGAAGGGAGCAATCTGCCGCCAAAAGCGACTTCGGGGTCAGAGCAACAAGTCGACTTATTGCTCTGACCCCGAAGTCGCGTAACGCTAGAACGTATACGTCAACTGCATCGAAAACACCGTCACGTTGGCGTCGTAATCGCCCTTGACGAGGCCCTTCGCCGCGATGTTGCCGTCGGTCTGGTTGATGTCCGGCTTGTCGATCGGGATGTAGACGAATCCGGCATCGAGCGCGAGATTGCGGTTGAACCTGTACTGCGCGCCGACGGCGAACCACACGCGGCTCTCGTCGGGCAGCCGCGGCGTGCGATCGGTCGTGTTGACCGGCGTTTCGTCGTACGCAAGGCCGCCCCGGAAGCTCCACGCGTCGTTCCAGTGATACGTCGCACCGACCGACACGCGCCACGCATCGTCGAAGTTTTCCGGCGTGTTCGACAGCAGCGAGCCGGTCGTGCGATTGAATCGCAGTTCCTTGAACGTCGACCAGCGCGTGAACTGCGCGTCGGCCATCAGATCCCAGCGGTCGTTCAGACGATGAAAGATCGACACGTTGGCGACGTCCGGCAATTCGATCTTGGCGGTGACACCCCCGTTGAAAACGGCCGCGTTGACGTTGTTCGCGAGCGATCCGAACACCGGCGCGAGGGCCGGCGGCAGCGTGGGCAACGCAGGATGGCTGAAATCGGCGTTCGCGGAAACGTCGTACTTGATCGACGATCGGTAATGACCGCCGATTCGCGTTGCGGGCGTGACGTCCCAAAGGAAGCCGATGTTCCAGCCCCACGCGCTGTCGTCGCCTTCGATCTTGACGTTCGACTCCAGTCCGCGCGGGTTGGCGGCGAGAATCGTCGGCAGCAGCGCGGCGGGGATCTGACCGAGCGCGACCCCGGTGCCCGCGGCCTGCGCGAGCAGGGCGCTGTAGTTCAGCTTGCTCGTGAGCTCCGCATCGACGCGCTGCCAGTTCACGCCGACGCCGACGGTGAACGCGTTGTTCACGCGCCAAGACAGCGACGGATTGACGTTCATCGTCTTGATGTCGGACTTGACCGCCTGGAAACGACCGAGCCAGCTGTCGTCGTACTCGGTGACGAGGCCGAACGGCGCGTTGACGCCGACGCCCACGGCAAGTTGCTGATTGATGGGCAGCACCGCGTAGAGATTCGGCACGACGGCGAGTTCACCCGCGTCGCCTCCGGTTCCGCCGAGCGGCTGGAATGCCGCTGCGACCGATCCGTTATCGTGAAACTTGAATGACGGCATGATGAAATGCACGGCCGCCGCGACCTGCGGCGACGCAAGTCGCGCCATGCCGGCAGGATTCGACCACAGGGTGCTCGCGTCTTCCGCTGCGGCCGCACCGCCCGCGAACGCGTTGCCGAGCGCGCTGCCCGAGTTCTCCTGCAACGCGAACCCCGCCCCGAGCGCGGGTCCGGCCGAGAACGCGACGAGCACACCGGCGATCGCCGAAGCGATGCGCGTCCGTCTGATGCTTGCATGCATGGGT
>DASSEA010000477.1:0-2497 GCA_035696805.1 Casimicrobiaceae bacterium | reverse complement strand
CCTGCTCGTCTCGCGCGTGCGCAGATCGGTGCGGTCGCGATCTGTTTCGTGCTCGTCGGCGTGTTCATGGCCGCGCGCGCCTCCATCTTCGGCGACGTCTGGCACGTGTACCGATCCGACGCCGCGCCCTCCGTCGATCGCTTGCATGACGCGATCGCTTCGGTGGCGCCCTGGTGGCAGGCACTGACGGCGGCGTCGCCGACGATGGCGAAGCTCTACGTTGGCCTCGCGGTCGCGACTTCGGTGCTCCTCGCCGTCTCGATGCGGGGCGCGCGCGCGCGCCTCGCGGGTGCGCTGCTGCTCGCTGCCGCCGGACTGGTTGCCGCAACGCTGCTGAACCTCGGCGGACTCGCGGCGACCGGCGAAGGCGGGCGTCTCGCCTATTCCCCGATGGCGTGGATGGCACTTGCGCTGGGCGTCGCGGGGGCCGCGCCGATGAACGGGATGGACGACTCGCGCGAACCCGGCCGCCGCGCGGGTCGCGTCGCGGTCGTCGCGATGATCGCGACTGCATTGACGGGCGCTTTCGTGCTCGAGCGCGAACTCGTCGTCGCGGAACGCGCAGCCAACGACACGCGCTCGGTCGCGGCGGCGATCGACGGCTGGGCCAGGACCCACGCTGGACTGACGTTGCTGGTCATTGCGGAGCACGACGGTCCGGTCGTCACCACGCGCAATGCGCAAGGGGGCCTCGTGCTGCCGCCCGTGCAGGCAACGCCGTTGCTCCATCGCGTGCTGCCGACGCTGCCGCCGGAGATCCCGCTGCGGCACGACCAGTTCGTCGGTGGATTGGCCTCCAGGCTCGACGCGCTGCGACCGTCTCACGTTGATGCGCGGGTGCTCGACGCGCTATCGGCGCGCGACGCGCCGCGCTGGCCGGATTACTACGCGTGCTGGTCGATGAACGAGCGAAAGTTGCTCGAACTGCCCACGCCTGATCCGGCCGTACGTGCGCAGTGGGTGAGGACGCTCGAGGAGGCATCGGCGCGCTGCAATGTGCGCCGATGAGCAATCGTCATGACCTGCGCGACCGTCACCCCGGTTTTCCGTCGAGCCGCGGCCGGGTGAGGATCGGCCAGTAGCGCACGGCGTAGAGACCGAAGCCCGCCGACCAGCAAAGGCCGGACAGCACGACGGTCGCGCGATACGCATCGGGCAGTGCGATGCCGCCGAACACGCGAATCACTGCCGCAGCCAGGACCAATCCGTAGCACGCGATCTCGAACCGGTCGGCCACCAGCGGCCGTCCCGAATGGCCGCGCGCGGTGCGCGTCATCATGCCGATCGTCATGCCGCCGATCGTGCCGATCGTCAACGCGTGGACGGCGAACGGAGCCGCGACGTACCCCCACGCCGACAATGCGCGCAGCACGAGATGCACGACGATCCACGCGTAGGCGGCGTGCAACACCCAGACGAGCGGCGCCGGCGTCGTGCGCCACGGTTGCCACAGCCAGAGCCTCGCGGCATGCGCGAGCGCGACGACCAGCGCAATCAGGGCGACGATCCACGCATCGAGCCGCGCGATGTCCGCTGCGAGCAAAAGCAACACGCCGCCAAGCGCAGCCTTCTCGATCAATGGATGGCGCGTCGCACGCACGCCCGGGACGCCGTTGCTGGTGAACATCGGGATGACCCGTCCACCCATGACGGCGATGATGAACAGCACGACGTCGAGGCCGATCTGCAGCGTCGCGCGTTGCGGCATCATGACGACACCCATCCGTGCGATGTGCACGACGAAGGTCACGACACCGAGCCCCGCGAGCAACACCGGGAAGAAGTAATTGCGGCGGTTCCGGCTCCGCACGAGAGGCACCGCGAGCCCGGCCGCGACGGCGATCGGGAACGCGGCATTCAACAGCGCGGCGGTCATGGGATACGGCGTCAGGACGCTGATCCGTCCGGCGATCCACAGCAGTACATAACCGGCGAGCAACGGCCCGGTCGGCGTCGGCTGGCCGGTCCAGTTGCGACCCGCCGTGAACAGGAAGCCTGCGATGACCGCAATTGCGAATCCGAACAGCATTTCGTGCGCGTGCCAGACCGGATCGCGCAGGTAACCGCTGTTGAAGACGCCTGCGTACTCGCCGACCCAGAGCAGGATCGACAACGACGCGAACCCGCTCGCGAGCAGGTAGAACGGACGGAAACCGAGATTCCACAGCGCGAATTCGGCCGGCGGCGCAGATGACCGTGCGGCCGCTGCGGCGGCATGTGCGTCAGGCAGTTGCATTCCACTTTTCCGCATTTCCGCTCGCGTCGAGCTTCGATAGCAGCGCGCGCGCCTGCGTCTGCAGCGCGCGATACGACCGCTCCCAATCACCTTCGTGCGGCCGACTCCACGCGAGCCGCTGGACGAGCGAATGCAGCGCGTCGCGCTCGCCGCGGGTCGCAACGAGCTCGCTCTCCGTGTCGGCGTGCTCGCTGGCGTAGACGAACTCGACGCGGCGATCCTGGCAGATGCCGACGCAGTTCTGCGGCGCCTCGATCCGTC
>DASSEA010000476.1:0-2273 GCA_035696805.1 Casimicrobiaceae bacterium | reverse complement strand
CTGACGATGCTCCAGATGGACGTGGCGTGGTGCAAGGAGAAGCAGCCGACGGGAGATCCGACGCTGGTGGCCAAACTCGACCGGATGGAATCGTTGCTGAAGACGACGATCGCGGCGACGCGTCGCATCTCGTCCGATTTGCGGCCGTTGATGCTGGACGACCTCGGCCTCGTCCCGTCGCTCGAATGGCTGGTCGAAAACTTCGGACAGCGGACGGGCATCGTATGCGACCTGACGATTGGCGAACGGGAGCTTGCGCTGCCGAAGTCGCATGCGACGGGGATCTTCCGCATCGTGCAGGAGTCGCTCACCAATATTGCCAAGCATGCGAAGGCGGCGCGTGCAGATATCGTCGTGGAATTCGACCACGACGCACTCGTCGTGCGTATCGACGACGATGGCGTGGGCTTTTCGCCACAGGCGCCGCGCAAGCCGCAATCGTTCGGCCTGTTCGGGTTGCGCGAACGCGCATCGCTGATGGGCGGCACGGTGACGATCTCGAGCGCGCCCGGCAAAGGTACGAGCGTCGAGGTGCGCGTTCCTCGCAAAGCGCTGGCGGAGCCTGCGTGATCCGCGTCGTCATCGCCGACGACCACCAGATCCTCCGGGAGGGTCTCAAGCAATTGCTGCAGGCGGCCGGCGACGTCGTGGTTGCCGGCGAGGCGGGTGATGGCTTCGAAGTGCTCGAACGCGTGCGTACGCTGGACTTCGACGTGCTGCTGCTCGACATGTCGATGCCCGGCAAGAGCGGCGTCGAATTGATCCGGCAGGTCAAGAGCGAGAAGCCGAAGCTGCGCATCCTCGTCCTCAGCATGCACGAAGAGCACCAGTACGCCGTGCGCGCGATTCGCGCCGGCGCGTCCGGTTACCTGACGAAGGAAAGCGCGGCGGCCAAACTCGTCGCCGCGATCCGAAAAGTGGGATCAGGCGGCGCCTTCATCAGCGCCGAGGTGGCGGAGCGACTCGCGCAGGAGGCGATGCCACACGCCGAGGGACCGCCGCATGCCACGTTGTCCGATCGCGAATACCAGGTGTTCCGGATGCTCGTGAACGGGCAAACGGTCACCGAGATCGCCGCGGCGCTGCATCTGTCCGGCAAGACGGTCAGCACGCACAAGGCACGGCTGATGGAAAAACTCGGCGTCGAGAACAACGCGGAACTCGTCCATTACGCGGTGCGCCATCGACTCGGCGACGATTTGAACGCGCAGTAACGCTCGCCGGCAGCGGCGGCGCAGGCCCCTCGTGCCGTCGGGCTGCGCAGTGCTGTTTTCCACCAGCGGCGACGGTCGAGGCGCGGGCGCGACGTCCGGGGTAGGGGGATCCCTACGCGACGTCGGGTGCCCCCGATCCCTCGATCCGGATTGGCCCGACGCCGCCAATCAGCCGCCGCCGATACGGCGCGTGGCACGGGTTGCGAATAATGCAACCCATGGGAACCACATCACGCACGGGCATCTTCATCGTCGATGACTTTCCGACGATGCGCGATCGCTTGCGCGAACTGATCGGCGACATCGACGGTGTCGAAGTCGTCGGCGATGCCGGCACCCCTGACGAAGCGATCGCAGGCATCCTCCGCACGCACCCCGATTGCGTGCTGCTCGATTATCAGCTCGAGGGTGGAACCGGCGTCGACGTGCTTCGCGCCGTGCACCCGCAGTTGCCCCGCATCGCCTTTATCGTCCTCACCAATCACGCGACGACGCAGCACCGCCGCGCGTGCCTCGATGCAGGCGCGCGCTATTTTTTCGACAAGAGCACCGAGTTCACCCGCATTCGCTCGGCAATCGCCGAACTGGATGCGACGTCCCACTGATCGATTCCTTCAGGACGCCAACATGCACGCCACTGCAGCGCAGGTCACCCTGTTTCCCCGTGCCGACAAGCCGCGGCCCGCTCGCCCTGTGCTCCGCGATGTGACCCCGCACGCGAAGTCGTGCACGTCGTGCAGCCTGCGGAAGATTTGCATGCCCGTCGACGTCGAAGGAGCGCAGGCGCAGCAGATGTTCAGGGATCTCGTCACGACGCGAATCCGATTGCACAAGGGCGATGTGTTATTCCGCGCCGGCGACCGCTTCACGGCGCTGTACTCCGTTCGCGTCGGCTCGTGCAAGACGGTCACGCTGACCGATGACGGCAGCGAACAGGTCTCGGGCTATCACCTGCCCGGCGAGATCATCGGCGTCGAGGGAATCGGCAACGACGTTCATGCGGCGCGCGCGATTGCGCTCGAGGATACGGAGGTGTGCGTGATGCCGTTCGATCGCGTC
>DASSEA010000475.1:0-11054 GCA_035696805.1 Casimicrobiaceae bacterium | reverse complement strand
TGTACGAGCGACGCGCAGGTAATCGACGCCGCGCGCGATTGCGCCGGCATCCTCCTTCAGTATGCCCCGATCACGGCGGCGGTCGTTGCCGCGCTGCCGCGGCTCGGCATCGTGAGCCGGATCGGTGCCGGCTTCGACACCGTCGATATCGACGCGTGCCGCCAGGCGGGCGTCTGGGTCGCGAACTCGCCCGACTACGGCGTCGGTGAAGTCGCGACGCACGCGCTCGCTCTCGCGCTTGCGTCCGTTCGTAACGTCGTGCGTTACGACGCCGACATCGATCGCGGGCAGTGGCACTACCTGTCGGCGGGAACGATGCGGAGGCCTGCCGAACTGACGCTCGGCATCGTCGGGCTCGGTCGCATCGGCAAGCGGATGGCGCATGTCTCGCGCAACGTGTTCAAGCGCGTCGTTGCCTATGATCCGTTCCTGATCGACGGCGATTTCCCAGCGTACGTCGAGCGGGCGCCGACGCTCGCAGCGCTGGCCGGGCAGAGCGACGTCGTCTCGTTGCATACACCGCTCGACGCGACGACGCGCGGCATGATCGATCGCGCTTTCTTCGCCGCGGCGAAGGCGGGCATGACGCTCGTCAACACGTCCCGCGGCGCGGTCGTCGTCATCGCCGATTTGCTCGCCGCACTCGATGCTGGAATACTGCGAGGCGCTGCGCTGGACGTGCTGCCGGAGGAGCCCGTGCCGCGCGACTCGACGTTGCTCGCCGACCCGCGTGTCATCCTGACGCCTCACGCGGCGTTCTACTCGGTGGAAGCGGAGCGCGAACTGCGACGAAAGGCGGCGCAGAACATCGCTACGTGGTCCCGCACCGGTCGGCCAGATTACCCGGTCGTGCACGGCACGCGCACACCCGGATGAGCCCCGCGTCGCAGGAACCCGGTCGCGAATACGGCGCGGGCGCTGTCCAAAGGAGGAATCCATGGCCGCGGTGAACATCACCGGCGTCCACAAGTGGTTCGGCTCGACCGAAGTGATCCGCGGCGTCGACATTCCGATTGCCGACGGCGAGTTCTGCGTGCTCGTCGGGCCCTCGGGCTGCGGCAAGTCGACGCTGCTGCGAATGATCGCCGGCCTCGAAGAGATCACGCAGGGCGAAATCGCGATCGGCGGCAAGGTCGTCAATCGCGTGCTGCCGAAGGAGCGCGACATCGCGATGGTGTTCCAGAACTACGCGCTGTACCCGCACATGACGGTGCGCGACAACATGTCGTTCGCGCTCAAGCTCGCCAAGCGCGGCAGCGCCGATATCCTCGGGCGCGTGACGCGCGCCGCTGACATCCTCGGGCTTGCGCCGTACCTCGATCGCTATCCGCGTCAGCTTTCCGGTGGTCAGCGTCAGCGCGTCGCGATGGGTCGCGCCATCGTCCGCGATCCGCAGGTGTTTTTGTTCGACGAGCCGCTGTCGAACCTCGACGCGAAGCTTCGCGTGCAGATGCGCACCGAGATCAAGGAACTGCACCAGCGCCTGAAGACGACGTCGATCTACGTGACGCACGACCAGATCGAGGCGATGACGATGGCCGATCGCATCGTCGTGATGCGCGACGGCCTCGTCGAGCAGACGGGCGATCCGCTGACGCTCTACGACACGCCGGCGAACACGTTCGTCGCCGCGTTCATCGGTTCGCCGGCGATGAATCTCGTGCCGGGCGTCGCGCGCATCGACGGTGCGGCGTCGGGCGTCGAATTCGACGGCGGCGTCCGCCTGCCGCTGCCGCTCAATGCGCGCCCCGCGAACGGGCAGCCGGTACTCTATGGCATGCGCCCGGAACACTGCATGGTTGCCGACGGCGAAGGGTTGCCGGCTGACGTCGTCGTCGTCGAACCGACGGGCGCAGATACGCAGTTGTTCTGCCGCTTCAATGGGCAGGAAATCACGTCGCTCGTGCGCGATCGCGTCAGCTGTCGCGCCGGCGATCGCATCGGGCTCGTGCCGGACATCGCGCGCGCCCATTTGTTCGACGCGGCGAGCGGTGCGCGGCTTGCCGCTTGAACGTCGATAAGCCTGCGCCCACAACATCGTTTCACACCGAGGAGGAGAACGTCGTGAGTCAATTCAAGCGTCGCAGATTTCTGAAGACATCGGCCGGCCTGGCGGCGGGTGCGGCAGCAGGGCCGCTGATCTGGGTGAAGGACGCGCATGCGCAGCAATGGACCAGCACACCCGAGAAGGGCGCGAAGCTCCGCGTGCTGCGCTGGAGCCGCTTCGTGCAGGGCGACATCGACCAGTACATGAAGAACGTCCAGAAATTCCAGGACAAGTACCAGATCGAAGTGCGCGTCGACAGCGAAGGCTGGGAAGACGTGCGGCCGAAGGCCGCCGTCGCGGCGAACACCGGCGCCGGGCCGGACATCATCCTGTCGACGAACGACGACGCCAATCTTTACCCGGAGAAACTCGTCGACGTGACCGATGTCTGCAACTACCTCGGCAGCAAGTACGGCGGCTTCTACCCTGTATGCGATCCGTACCTGAAGCCCGATGGCAAGAAGTGGATCGGCGTGCCGCTCGGTGTCGCGGGCGTATGCATGGTCTATCGGCAGAGCGCGGTGAAGGCGGCGGGCTTCGACGCGTTTCCCAAGGACACCGACGGCTTCCTGAAGCTTTGCAAGGCGCTGAAGGAAAAGGGCACGCCGCCGGGGTTCGCGCTCGGCAATGCCACCGGCGACGGCAACACGTGGTGCCAGTGGCTCGTATGGGCCTTCGGCGGCAAGCTCGTCGACCAGAACAACAAGGTCGTCATCGACAGCCCGGAAACGCTGAAGTCGCTCGAGTACGCGAAGGAACTCTACGGCACGTTCGTGCCGGGAACACTGTCGTGGCTCGATCCGAACAACAACAAGGCGTTCCTCGACGGCCAGCTGTTCCTGACCAACAACGGCATTTCGATTTACTACGCGGCGAAGAACTCGCAGGATCCGAAGGTCAAGGAACTGGCGGCGGACATCTACCATGCCAATATGCCGGTGGGCCCGGTGGGCAAGCCGACGGAGTTCCAGCTCTTTTTCAACCAGATGATCTTCAGGTATTCGAAGTATCCGAAGGCCGCGAAGGAGTTCCTGCGCTTCATGATGGAGCCCGAGCAGATGGACCCGTGGGTTCAGTCCGGCATCGGCTACGTGACGCCGGCGCTGCGCTACTACGAAAAGAATCCGATCTGGACCGTCGATCCGAAGCACACGCCGTATCGCGACTCGATGAAGAACATGATTCCGTCCGGCTACGCGGGCAAGATGGGTTACGCGTCCGCCGGCGCGCTGGCGGACTTCATCATCGTGAACATGGTCGCCGAGGCTGCTTCGGGGTCGAAGACGCCGAAGGAAGCGGCCGAGCGGGCGCAAAAGCGCGCCGAGCGTTATTACAAGGTCTGACGTCGGCTGAACCGATGCGCCGCGCCCGCCCATTCGCGGGCGCGGCCGTCATCGTTCGCAGGCAATGTCACGAAAGGCCGGATTGACCGCACTCCTGACGCGCATCCAGAACGACCGCAATGCGCTCGGCCTGCTGTTCCTGTTGCCGACGGCCGTGCTGCTGCTGCTGTTCCTCACGTATCCGCTCGGACTCGGCACGTGGCTCGGATTCACCGACACGAAGATTGGCCGGCGTGGCGAGTGGATCGGCCTCGAGAATTTCGAATTCCTGTGGGGCGATGCGGTCACGCGCCTCGCGCTTTTCAACACGCTCTTCTACACGATCGTCGCGAGCGTCATCAAGTTCGTGCTCGGGCTGTGGCTCGCGCTGTTGCTGAACAAGCATCTGCCGTTCAAGGCGTTCCTGCGCGCCATCGTCCTGTTGCCGTTCATCGTCCCGACGGCGCTGTCGGCGATCGCGTTCTGGTGGATCTACGACTCGCAGTTCTCGATCCTGAGCTGGGCGCTGCAGCGGGTGGGCCTGATCCACGGCTACATCGATTTCCTCGGCGATCCGTGGAACGCGCGGCTGTCGACGATCGCCGCGAACATCTGGCGCGGCGTGCCGTTCGTTGCGATCACGCTGCTCGCCGGGCTGCAGACGATCTCGCCGTCGTACTACGAGGCGGCGAGCCTCGACGGCGCGTCGCCGTGGCAGCAGTTCCGCTACGTGACGCTGCCGCTGCTGACGCCGATCATCGCCGTCGTCATGACGTTCTCGGTGCTGTTCACGTTCACCGATTTCCAGTTGATCTACGTGCTGACGCGCGGGGGACCGCTGAACGCAACGCACCTGATGGCGACGCTGTCGTTCCAGCGCGCGATTCCAGGCGGCAGCCTCGGCGAGGGCGCGGCGATCGCAACCGCGATGGTGCCGTTCCTGCTCGCGGCGATCCTCGTTTCGTATTTCGGCCTGCAGCGTCGCGCGTGGCAACAGGGCGGGACGGATAAATGACTTCGCGGCGGCCGTCCGCAGACGCGAGGATCGCTTGACCAGCGCCGGACCCGCATCGGCGCCCGTTCCGGCCGTCACGGACACGCAGGGCATGAATTACCTGGTGTCGCTGCCGCGGCGGATCGTCACGATCTGGCTGCCGCTGACGGTGTTCCTGATCGTG
Organism: Casimicrobiaceae bacterium; assembly: GCA_035696805.1. Taxonomy (GTDB): domain Bacteria; phylum Pseudomonadota; class Gammaproteobacteria; order Burkholderiales; family Casimicrobiaceae; genus VBCG01. The sequence continues at coordinate 6,507 of DASSEA010000475.1, read as the reverse complement.
CTGCTGTTCCCGTTCTACTGGATGGTCATCACGACGTTCAAGCCGAACGAGGAGCTGCTGTCGCGGGAGGGCAATCCGTTCTGGGTACGGAACCCGACGCTTGCGCACATCAAGAAGCTGCTGTTCGACACGGCGTATCCCGAGTGGCTGTGGAACACCGTGCTGGTGTCGGTCGTCTCGACGTTCCTGTCGATCGTCTGCAGCGTGCTCGCCGCGTATGCGATCGAGCGGCTTCGTTTTCGCGGATCGCGCTACGTGGGCATGAGCATCTTCCTCGCGTACCTCGTGCCGCCGTCGATCCTGTTCATTCCGCTCGCGACGATGGTCTACAAGCTCGACCTTTTCGACACGCGGCTCGCATTGATTCTGACGTACCCCACGTTCCTGATCCCGTTCTGCACGTGGCTCCTGATGGGCTACTTCAAAACGATTCCCCTGGAGCTCGAGGAGTGCGCGCTGATCGACGGCGCAAGCCGCTGGCAGATCCTGGTGCGGATCGTCCTTCCGCTCGCGGTGCCCGGACTGATCTCGGCGGGAATTTTCGCGTTCACGCTGTCGTGGAACGAATTCATCTATGCGCTCACGTTCATTTCCTCGTCGGAGGTGAAGACCGTGCCCGTGGGTGTCGTCACCGAGCTCGTCGAAGGCGACGTGTATCACTGGGGATCGCTGATGGCGGGGGCGTTGTTCGGATCGCTGCCGGTCGCGATCCTGTATTCGTTCTTCGTCGAGTACTACGTGTCGGGACTCACCGGTGCGGTGAAGGAATAGACGCTTGAAAGGTCCGGCGGACGAGGCCATTTAGGTAGAATCTGCCGAACACTCGACCCCCGGAGTCCGCCATGAGCGACATTCGCGACACGATCAATGACCAGGTGAAGAAGAATCACGTGGTCCTGTACATGAAGGGGACGCCGCAGTTCCCGCAATGCGGCTTTTCGGCGACCGTCGCCGAGATCCTCAAGCGCTGCGGCGTGAGCAATTACGCGTCGTTCAACATCCTGCAGGACGAGGCGCTGCGCCAGGGCATCAAGGACTATTCGAACTGGCCGACGATCCCGCAGCTCTACGTCAACGGCGAGTTCGTCGGCGGCTGTGACATCGTGCGCGAGATGTACCAGTCGGGCGAATTGCAGCAGCTTCTCGCGCAGCAGCCGGCCTGAAGCGACGCGGGTGGCGCGGCTCAATGTGACGCTGCGAGTCGCCGCCGTTGCCGAACGCCGAGGCCCCACCGTCTGCGGACGCGACTAGGACGCGCTGACCGTCACGGGTGGCGCGGCCCAGTCGAGCGCGCGCGAAGCGCGACGGCGAGCCGCCGCGCCGGGCACCCGTAGGTCAGCGGTTGCGGACTCGGAGCGTCCGCAGACGGTGGGGCCTCGGCGCTCCGCAAATTGCGGCCGCGGCGCGGTCTCCGGCCGCGAGAGCCTACGTCCGCGCGCGCTGCACGCGATGCACGTCGGGTATCCGCCGCAACGCGCGCATGACGTTCGCCAGGTGCCGCCGATCGCGCACCTGCACGCCGAAGAACATCGCGACGTCCCCGCCCCCATCCGCCCGTTCCATCGAAACGGTGTCGATGTTCGCGTCCGCGTCACCGATCGACGTCGCGAGCTCGGCGAGGAGCCCGCGGCGATCGGCGACGAGCACGCGCACGCCGGAGTCGAATACGCCCTGCACGTCCGGGGCCCATTCGACGTCGACGAGTTCCCCGCCATCGAAGCGTTGCTTGCGCAGCGTTGCGCAATCGCGCGAGTGCACGATCAGCCCCTGTCCCTTGCGGAACTGGCCGATGATCGCGTCGCCCGGCACGGGGCGGCAGCACTTGGCGTACTGGATCGCGACGCCCTCGACGCCGCGCAGCGTCAGTGCAGTCTTGGTCGCGCCGGCAGCCATCGACGCCGGCTCCTCGGTCTTTCCGACCGGCCGCGTCAATGCCTGCGCGACGACGAACGACAATCGCTTGCCGAGTCCGATGTCCGCGAGGATGTCGAGCTGCGTCTTCGAGCCGTATTCCTTCTGCAACGCTTCCCACCGATCCCACGTGATCGCGTCGGGCTCGACCTTGAGCGTCGCGAGCGCCTGGTTCAACAGACGCTCGCCCAATGCGGCCGACTCCTTCTGCTGCAAACCCTTAAGGTAGTGCCGGATGCGTGAGCGCGCCTTGCCGGTCGCGACGAACGACAGCCACGATGGATTGGGCCGCGCCGTCGGCGACGTCAGGATCTCGACGTGGTCGCCGTTCTTGAGCTCGGTGCGCAGCGGCAGCAGTTCGTAATTGATGCGCGCAGCGACGCAGTGATGCCCGATGTCCGTGTGCACGCCGTACGCGAAATCGACGGCCGTGGCGCCGCGCGGCAACGCCATGATCTTGCCCTTCGGCGTGAACAGGTAGATCTCATCGGGAAAGAGATCGCCCTTGACGTGCTCGAGGAATTCCTTCGAATCGCGTGACTCCGACTGGATGTCGAGAAGGCTCTGCAGCCAGCGGTGCGTTTCGCGCTGCGCCTCGGCGAGATCGAGCGGTCCGCCGGCCTTGTAGAGCCAGTGCGCGGCGACGCCCGCCTCGGCGACACGATGCATGTCGTGCGTGCGGAGCTGTGCCTCGAGCGGCGTGCCGAACGGTCCGAACAGCGTCGTATGCAGCGATTGGTAACCGTTCGCCTTCGGAATCGCGATGTAGTCCTTGAACTTGCCGGGAATCGGCTTGTAGAGCTCGTGCAGCACGCCGAGCGCCGCATAGCAGGTCGACTTGTCGGCGACGAGCACGCGCACGCCGTAGATGTCGAAGACCTGCGAAAACGTGTAGTGCTTTTCGCGCATCTTCTTGTAGACCGAGTACACGGTCTTCTCGCGGCCCGTGACGACCGCCGCGACGCCCGCGCGCGCGAAGCCGTCGCGGATCACTTCGAGCAGGCGGTTCATCACTTCACGCCGATTGCCGCGCGCAGTCTTGATCGCGTGCGCGAGGATGCGGTAGCGCAGCGGGTACAGGTGCTTGAACGACAGATCCTGCAGTTCGAGGAACAGCGCGTTCAGCCCGAGGCGGTTCGCGATCGGCACGTAGATGTCGAGCGTTTCCCGCGCGATGCGCTTGCGGTGTGTCGGCGCCATCGCGTCGAGCGTGCGCATGTTGTGCAGCCGGTCCGCGAGCTTGATCAGGATGACCCGCACGTCGCGCGCCATCGCCAGCAGCATCTTGCGGAAGCTCTCGGCCTGCGCGTCTTCGCGCGTCGCGAATTCGATCTGGTCGAGCTTGGAGAGCCCGTCCACGATCGCAGCCACCGGCTTGCCGAACGTCGACTCGAGTTCGGTGCGGGTGACCGACGTGTCTTCCATCACGTCATGCAGCAGTGCGGCGGCGAGGCCCTCGGCGTCGAGCTGCCACTCCGACAGGATGCTCGCCACCGCGAGCGGGTGCGTGATGTAGGGTTCCCCCGACTTGCGGAATTGGCCGCGGTGCGCGGACTCGGAGAATTCGAAGGCGCGCTCGACCAGCGCGACATCGGGCGGCGGCAGGTAGTGGCCGAGGTGTCGGGTGAATTCGGCGATCTCCGCCATGCCGCCGCCGATGCTTCGGGCGTTTACAAGGTGACTGTCGGCGCGATCTTGTGCAGCATTTCGATGCCGATCTTGCCGGCCGCCATTTCACGGAGCGCGATCACGGTCGGCTTGTCGCGGTCAGGCTCGACGAGCGGCGCGGAGCCGGACGTGATCTGTCGCGCGCGATTGGTCGCGGCGAGCGTCAATTCGAAACGGTTGGGGATGCGCGCAAGACAGTCGTCGATCGTGATCCGAGCCATGATTTCCTAGCAGTCCGGGTTGAGAAGCTCCGCCAGCGCCTTTGCGTGCCGCACCTGCTGGCGCGATGCCGTGAGCCGCGCGGCGCGAACGATGACGGACAGGTCGTCGACCGCACGTGCAAAGTCCTGATTCATAATAACATAATCGAACTCGCCGCAGTGGCTCATCTCTTCGCGTGCCGCCACCAGTCGCTGCGCGATCGTTTCGGGCGGATCCTGCGCACGCTTCGTCAGTCGCTCGCGTAGCGCCTCGATCGACGGCGGCAGGATGAAAATGTGGACCGAATCCGCGATCAGCCGGCGCACCTGCGCGGCGCCCTGCCAGTCGATTTCCAGCAGCACGTCCTGACCTGCCGCGACCTGCGCGCGAAGCCACGTCGCCGATGTAGCGTACCAGTTGCCATGGACAAATGCATGCTCGAGGAATTCGCCCCGCTCCTTGAGCCCGAGGAACGTGGGCACGTCGACGAAATGATAGTGATTGCCTTCCGCTTCGCCGGGTCGCGGCGGCCGCGTCGTGTACGACACGGAGAGGCGAATGCCGGGTTCGCGTTCGAGCAGCGCGTTCACCATGCTGCTCTTGCCGCCCCCGGACGGTGCTGCGACGACGAACAGGCAGCCCGACGCGCCGGGACTGCGGGTGGTGATCGTCATGATTGGCGCAGCTTGATCACTCTCGGCCTCCTCGTGCGGTCATCGCAGGGCGAGGCAGAGCGTGTCGGCCTCCCTCGCTCCGCGCGGCGTCGCGCCCTTCGGGCCTTCGCTCGGCTTCGCCTCGCGCGCCGTGCTCACTCGAGATTCTGTACCTGCTCGCGCATCTGCTCGATCAGCACCTTGAGTTCGAGCGAAACCTGCGACAGTTCCGCGTCGACCGATTTGGAGCCGAGGGTGTTCGCCTCGCGGTGCAGCTCCTGCGCGAGAAAATCAAGGCGCTTGCCGACGCTTCCGCCCTGCGCGAGCACGCGCCGGATCTCGGAAACGTGCGTCGCGAGACGCGCGACTTCCTCGGCGACGTCGATGCGCGTTGCAAACAGCGCGAGCTCCTGCTTAAGGCGCTCGTCGTTCGGCTCGAGTCCGGCTTCGCGCAGGCGGCCGCCGAGCTTGTCCATGTAGGCGGCGTGCAGCGCGGGAACCCGCGGTCCGATGCGAGCAAGCTGCGCCTCGATGTCGGTGCAGCGAGCGTCCAGCACCCCGCGGAGTTTCGTGCCCTCGCGCGCCCGCGCCGCCGTCAATTCGGACAACGCTTGCTGCACGAGGGTGTCGACCTGCTCGGCGAGCGCTTCGGTCGAGACCGATGCGTCGATCATCACGCCGGGCCAGCGCAGGATGTCCGCGGCGGTCAGCGGCAACGTGCCGGGGATTGCGCGCGCGACGCTCGCCGCCGCATCGCCGAGCTGACGCACGCGGTCCGCATTGACCGCGATGCCGCTCGTCGCACTCATGCTCCGCTGCAGGGCGACGCGGCACTCGACCTTGCCGCGCTTTTGCGCCGCCACGATGCGCTCGCGCACCGACGCTTCCAGCGAGCGCAACTCGTCGGGCAGCTTCAGAGTGACGTCGAGATAGCGGTGATTGACCGAGCGGAGTTCGACAGCAAGCGAAATGCCCGGCAGCTCCGCGGCGGCTGCCGCAAAGCCGGTCATGCTGAGAATCATGCTGAACGGAGCACCGCAGGCGCCGGTATCGACGACGATTCCGGCTTTACATTGAACACGCGCATGGGACAATGTAGGCGTTCTATGCCTTCGGCGCAAGGCGGATCGACGTTCGTGGCACGCGAATTGCGGGTCACCACCATCTGCGCGCCCGCCCGCTTCAATAAACCTCGATGGCCGTCACGAATCAAGCCCTTCCCAGCGGCTATCCGTTGCTGAATTACCGCATCGATCGCCAGATCAGCCGCGGCGGGTTTTCGATCGTCTATCGCGCGTTCGATGAAACCGGCAGCCCGGTCGCGATCAAGGAATACCTGCCGTCGTCGCTGGTGTTGCGCACCGAGGGCGACATCGTTCGCGCGAGTTCCGCGGAGAACCTGACGTCTTTCCGCTACGGGATGAAATGCTTCTTCGAGGAAGGCCGCGCGCTCGCGAAGATCAATCATCCGAACGTCGTTCGCGTGCTGAACTTCTTCCGCGCGAACGAGACCGTGTACATGGTGATGCGCTACGAGCGCGGGCGCACGCTGCAGCAGCAGATCCAGATGCGCCAGGACCAGATGTCGGAGCGCTTCGTGCGCCAGGTGTTCATGCAGTTGCTGAACGGCCTGCGCGAAGTGCATACGCACAAGATCCTGCATCTCGACATCAAGCCCGCCAACATCTACCTCCGCACCGACGGCAGCCCGGTGCTGCTCGATTTCGGCGCTGCGCGGCAGACGCTGACGACCAACCGGCCGAAGCTCGCGCCGATGTACACGCCGGGGTTCGCGGCGCCCGAGCAATACCGGGACCACGACCGGCTGGGTCCATGGACCGACGTCTACGGCACCGGTGCGTCGATGTTCGCGTGCCTCGCCGCGTTTGCGCCGCAGGCGGCGGATGCGCGGCTGTCCGAAGACCATCTCGTGTCGGCGAAAAAAATCTGGTCGGGCCAGTATTCCGACAACCTGCTCGAAGTGATCGACTGGTGCCTGCGGCTCGATCCACTCGAGCGCCCGCAAAGCGTATTCGCGCTGCAACGCGCGATCCGCGACATCACGCCGAACAAG
>DASSEA010000474.1:0-6758 GCA_035696805.1 Casimicrobiaceae bacterium | reverse complement strand
GACCAGCCGGCGCAGATCGTCGCGAACGTCGCGGCGATTCGGCAACAGGCCGTCGTCACGCACGCGATGCCGCTCGGCAATCTCACGCAGATGACCGACGACGAGCGCGCACGGCTCGGTGCTTGGATCGATGCGGGCGCGCGCGGTCCCTGAACACGCGCGGCGATCGCCGTTCGTGCTCGGCCGCGAGCGAGCGAAGGAGAGCGGGGTGCGGCGGGTGCTGACGACGCTGCTCGTGCTGGCGTCCCTTGCGGTCGGCGTTTGGGCGCTGGCCTGGTGGGGACAGGAACGGCTGATCTTCTTTCCGCAGCCGCTTGCGTCGACCGGGCCTCTGCCGTCTCCGTTCGAACCGCTCGACGTCACTGCGGCCGCCGGCTCGCGCCTGCGCGGCTGGATCCGTCGCGGCGCGGCAGAACGCGCGCCGGCGGTGATCGCGTTCGGTGGCAACGCCGAGGAAATCTCGGGGCTTCTGGTGGACGCGCATTGGCCGCGCGACTTTGCAATCGTGGGCGTCAACTACCGTGGCTACGGCGCCAGCGAAGGAACGCCCGGCGAAGGCACGCTGACCGCCGATGCCGCGGCCATTCACGATGCGATCGCACGCCGTGCCGACATCGATGCGCAGCGCATCGTCCTGTTCGGGCGCAGCCTCGGGACCGCCGTGGCCGTCCATCTGGCAGCGCAACGGCCGGTCGCTGGCGTGATCCTCGTCTCGCCGTTCGACAGCCTCACCGCTGTCGGCCGACACCACTATCCGTGGCTGCCGGTCGCGTGGCTCCTCCGGCATCGCTTCGACGCGGCGTCGCTTGCCCAACGCAACCGGATGCCGCTGCGAGTGATCGTCGGCGACGCGGACACGATCGTTCCGCCCGCGCGATCGCGCGCGCTGTTCGACGCATGGGCCGGTCCGAAGGACTGGCGGGTCGTTCGGGGCGCGGACCACAACGACATCGCCGCGCACGATGCGTTCTGGACGGATGTCCTCGCATTTCTGCGAGAACGCGCGACGGCAGCTGCGTCGTGAATCGCGGCGGTCAGAACAGCGTCGTCTGCACGGGCTCGGCGTCTTCCGCGGGCCCGTCGCTCGTAGGGTCATTCGCATGACTGCCGTTCTTCACGTCCGCTTGCACCGGTGCGTCGTGGCGCTCGTCGAGTTCGATCGGTTCGCAAAGCGCGGCGTCGTCGTTGCGAACCGCGTTCACCCGCGTCGACACCGGGTACACGCGCAGAGGATCGCCGGACCAGCTCGCGACGAGATCCCGGACGTCCGCAGTCGACGGATCGAGCCACCGTTCATACTCCGCAGCGGGCACGATGACGGGCATCCGGTCGTGGATGTGGCGAAGCGACGAACACGACTCGGCCGTGACGATCGTGCACGTGTCGAGCACTTCGCCTTCCGGCGACAACCAGCGCTCGTGAAGACCGGCGAGCCCGAACGGCTCCCGATCGGGCATGCCGATGTGCATCGGCTGCTTGCCCGAAGGCGTCGCCTGCCATTCGTAGAAACCCGTCACGGGAACGAGGCAGCGATGGCGCGCGAACGCATTGCGAAAGGCGGGGCGCGATGCAAGCGTTTCTGCGCGAGCGTTGATCATGCGCGCGCCGATCGCGGGGTCCTTTGCCCAGCGCGGCACGAATCCCCAGCGCACCTGCACGAGTTCGCGCTCGCCCGCCGCGCTTTGGCGGACGATCGGCACCTGCTGCATCGGCGCGATGTTGTAGCGCGGTCGGATCGCGGGTGGATGCGGCAGCCCGAACGCGAGCGCGATCACCGCCGGATGGCTCGAAAGCTCGTAACGGCCGCACATCTATTCGGTTTCCGTGATCGCGTCGATCGGCGACGTCAGCAGCCGCTGGGCGGTGTTCGCAACCTGCAGCGTGTCCCAGTACGCGTAGGCGCCGACCGCCGCGGCGCCGGCGAGCGGAATCCAGCGTCCTGCGGCATTGCCCGCGATGCGCCGCGACACGGATGCCCCGACGCCGCCCAGCGCCTGGCGGAGCGCACCGCCGGTCAATTGACGGATGACGAGGCGCTGGCTGCCGCGCACGGCGACGTCGCGCAACACCTGGCTCGCCGCGTGGCGGAACAGGCAATACAGCATGTGCGTGCGCGTCAGTTCGGCGCTGCGACCGTAGACACCGAAAATGTCCGCCACCATCTGCCGCTGCGTCTGCCAGATCAGGTAGATGTCCGGCAACAACGTCATGAAGCCCAGCGGGCCGGGAGGCAGCGCAAGCGAGCCCGAGAGCATCGCGGCACGCTTCGCCGCGCGGCGAGCGATCGCCTTGGCAGCGGCGTCGGGCAGCTCCGACGGGCGCGTCGTGGCCGACGGAATATCCGCCAGCACGCGCTCCAGCGCATCGATGATCGGGCCGTGTCGATCGCCGTCGTCGGACGGCACCTTCTTTGCGACGAGCGAATGCTTCATGTTCCTGATATGGGGACGATTGCCGGACTCGCGAAAGTCTACGCCGGGCGGCGCGCGTGTGAGCGGGGCGTGAAGCCCCGCGCGGATGGAGCCCGGAGCGCGTCGTGCCGGATGACCAAGGCCGCCGACTACAATGAAGGCGATCCGACGGCTCCGCATGCAGATCGGCCTACCCCGCGAAATCAAGGACGGCGAGCGACGCGTAGCCCTCGTGCCGGAAGGGGTTCGACGGTTGACCGCCGCCGGTCACGTCGTGTGCGTCGAGCAGGGCGCGGGGGCCGCGAGCGGCTTCGATGATCGAGACTACCGCACGGCGGGTGCGCGCATTGTTGCCGACGTCGCCGACGTCTGGCGCTGCACGCTGATCGTCAAGGTCAAGGAAGTCCAGCGCGCTGAATGGGGACGCCTGCAACGCGGCACGGCGATCTTCGGCTTCGCGCAACTGAATCGCGATCCCGCGCTGCTCGACGCCGTGCTTGCGGCCGGCGTCCGCGTCATCGCGTTTGAAACCGTACGGGACGCCGAGGGTGCGTTGCCGCTGCTGGCGCCGATGTCGCGCATCGCCGGACGGCTCGCACCGCTGGTCGCGGCGCAGGCCTTGCAAACGAACGCCGGCGGCAACGGTACGCTGATCACCGGTGTCGACGGCGTTGCGGCCGCGCGCGTCGTCATCATCGGCGCCGGCAACGCCGGCAGCGCAGCCGCCACCGTCGCCGCGCGCCTCGGCTGTCACGTCAGCGTCTTTTCGCGCGGCTCCGCGCGCCTTTCAGCGCTCGCGCGCACGCTCGCGGACGCAGGATTGCGGATCGAGACCTTTGCGCTCGCGGGCGCGGGCTCAGCGCTCGACGCGGCGATCGCGGACGCCGATGTCGTGATCGGTGCCGTGCTCGAACCCGGCAAGCTGTCGCCGAAGCTCGTTTCCCGCGCCGCACTCCGCGCGATGCGGCCGGGAAGCGCGGTCGTCGACGTCGGCATCGATCAGGGCGGCATCTTCGAAACGTCACGGATGACGACGTTGTCGCAACCGACTTATGTCGAGGAGCGCATCGTGCATTACGCGGTGCCGAACATGCCGACGCTGGTGGCGCGCACGGCGACCTTCGCGCTGGCCGCGGCGACACTCCCTTTCGTACGCGCCCTCGCCGATGCCGGGATCGCCGCAGGACTCGACGCCGATCCCGGGCTCGCCGCCGGCGTGATGGTCTGGGATGGTTCGATCGCGCACGCCGGTCTTGCCGCGGACGCCGCCACGCGCAGCGTGCCGCGACCGTGGCGAACGGCGCCGGCGCCGGGCGCGCGGATCGCCTGAGGCAGCGCCCATGCGCGTGTTCGGTTTCGCGGGATGGTCGGGCAGCGGCAAGACGTCGCTCATCGAAGCGCTGATTCCGCGGCTCGTCTCGTCCGGACTGGTGATTTCGCTGGTGAAGCACGCGCACCACGCGTTCGATGTCGATCATCCGGGTAAGGACTCGCATCGGCACCGCGAGGCCGGGTCTGCCGAGGTGCTCGTCTCTTCCGCGACGCGGTGGGCCCTGATGCATGAATTGCGCGGCGCGCCGGAACTGACGCTCGACCAAGCGATCGGCCGGCTGTCCGTGTGCGACGTCGTGCTCGTCGAAGGCTACAAGCGCGCGGCGATCCCCAAGCTCGAGGTCTGGCGCGAAACCGTCGGCAAGCCGCTCCTCCACCCGGTCGACGGGAATATCGTGGCCGTTGCGACGGATACCCCCGAGCGCCTCGAGACCCGGCTTCCGGTGTTCGACTTGAACGATCTCGCCGGCGTCGCAACATTCGTCCTGAACCGGGCAGCCGCCTGGCGGGCGATTGATTGACGTCCGCCGGTCGGCGGGGTAGCTTGAACCTGTCGGCGGACCGTCTGCCCAAGGCCTACCGGCGCCCTCGCCCACGTCGCGAGCATTTTGGGATCCGCGTCATGATTCGCACCTCCGCCCTGATCGTCGCTGCGCTCGCGGGCTTCCTGCTGGCGCCCCCGGCCGTCGCTCAGGAGCGCGGCACCGCCGACGCGGGCGGTTTCTATGGTGGCGTGGCGCTGCGCACCGCCGGTGTCGACGCCGCGGGCGTCGATTTCGGGCATCTGGCTTCGACGTGGGGCCGCTTCGCATCCCCGGTGAGCAACGATGACGCCCACCGTGCGCTGGTCTTCGGCGGGTACCGGTGGGCCAACGACATCGCCGTCGAGGGCTCGTTCTCGACCGCCGACCGCTACGCGTTGCGGCCGTTCGATGCCGCCGCGCGGCGCGGAATCGGCCTGTCGCTCAGCACGACGCCGGCCTTGGCAACCCACACCTGGAACGCCGACGTCTACACGAGCTGGTCGTTCCGCAAGAGTTTTGCGTTGTACGGTCGCCTCGGCTATGCGCAGGGTGAAGCCGTGCCGGGCTACGCGCTCGCGGCGTTGCCGCCGAGCGAGACGCGCCGGCTGCGCGACGGCGTCAATTACGGCCTGGGCCTGCGCTACGACGTGACGCCGGCGCTGGGCCTGCGGCTCGAATACGCGCGCTTCAGCCGCTTCGCCGGCGAGGCGGTCGCCGGGCCGCTGCCCGACTCCGACCAGTTGCAACTCGGCATGCAATTCAGGTTCTAGCGCAGCCCACGTCGTACAATCGAGGGCGCCGGCTCGTTCGCGCGAGGCCGGCGCTTTCCTTTTGGACTTCCGATGCGCGACACCGACGTCTCCACGACCCTTTCCGTTCGCGTCGTCTACCTCGCCCGGCTGCGCGAAGCGCTCGGCACGAGCGGCGAGACGCTGACGCTCGCGCCCGACGCCCCGGCCACCGTCGAGTCGCTCGTTGCGGCGCTCGTTCGCCGCGGGGGTCACTGGGCGTACGAACTCGCGCCGGGGCGTGCGGTTCGCTTCGCCGTCAACCGTCAGTTGGTGAACCGAGCGCATGCGATCGCCGACGGTGACGAGGTCGCGATCTTTCCCCCGGTAACCGGCGGGTGATCGCGTGAGCGCGCCGTGAGCGTTCGCGTCCAGGCCGGCGACTTCGACGTCGGGGAGGAGATCGCCCGGCTGCGCGCGCGCGATCGCAGCGTCGGCGCCGTTGCCTCGTTCATCGGCACCGTGCGCGACGTCAACGACGCCGCGTCGATCACCGAGATGACGCTCGAGCACTATCCGGGGATGACGGAGCCGGCGCTCGAGGCGATCGTCGACGATGCGCGGAAGCGCTTCGACATCGCGGATGCGCTCGTCATCCATCGCGTCGGCACGTTGCTGCCGGGCGATCAGATCGTGCTCGTCGTCGTGTCGAGCGCGCATCGCGGCATGGCGTTCGACGCCTGCGCGTTCATCATGGACATGCTGAAGACGCGTGCGCCGTTCTGGAAAAAGGAACGGCTGCCCGATGGGGAGCGCTGGGTGGAAGCGCGCGCCAGCGACGACGAAGCGGCCGCGCGCTGGTAGACGCCTTCGTGCCGGAAACCGCGCTGATCGCGATCGACTGGGGCACGTCCGCGGCGCGTGCGTATCGCCTTGGCGCCGATGGTCGCGTGCAGGAGCGCCGCAACGTTCCGCTCGGTATCAAGCACGTCCGTGACCGTCACTTCGAGCCCGCGCTGGGCAAGCTGATCGGCGACTGGCAGGCGACCGCTGCGCCGAAGATCGCCTGCGGCATGATCGGCAGTCGACAGGGCTGGGTCGAGGTGCCGTACGTCGACTGCCCGGCATCGCTCACGGCACTCGCCGATCACGTCGTGCAGGCGCCGCAGGATGCACTCGCGATCGTGCCCGGCGTCGCGACGCGCGATGCGGCCGGCATTCCGGACGTCATGCGCGGCGAGGAAACGCAATTGCTCGGCGCGCTCGCCGCCAACGAACGTGGGGTCCTCGCCGTACTGCCCGGCACGCACAGCAAATGGGCGCGCGTCGAGCACGGCCGCATCGTCGATTTCACGACGTTCATGACCGGCGAACTGTTCGGCGTGCTGATCGACCACACGATGCTCGGCCGTCTCGCCGGCCACGAGCCGGGACAATTCGCACGCGATGGCTTTGCGCGCGGTGTCGCGCGCGGCCTCGACGAAGGTGCGCTTGCCCACGACATTTTCGGCGCCCGCACACTGTCGCTGACGGGCGGCTTGCGCAGCGAAGAGGTCGCAGACTGGCTGTCCGGACTGCTGATCGGTCGCGAGATCCGCGCGGCGCGCGCGTGGGCCTTGCGCGCAGGGATCGACGCGGCACGCGTGCGCATCATCGGGTCCGACGCACTTGCCGAGCGGTACGAACTCGCGCTCGCAGACGCGGGAATGTTGTCCGAGCGCGGCGCCGAAGACGCCGCCGCGCACGGACTCTTCCGCATCGCG
>DASSEA010000473.1:0-4741 GCA_035696805.1 Casimicrobiaceae bacterium | reverse complement strand
CACGGCCGCATCCGCTGGCGCTGTACTGGTTCGGAAACGATCGAACCGAACGCGCGCGCGTGTTGCGCGACACGCAGGCCGGCGGCGTGACGATCAACGACACGCTCTGGCACTTCGCGCATGAAGGACTGCCGTTCGGAGGCGTCGGCGCGTCGGGCAGCGGGTCGTATCACGGGGTATACGGCTTCGCGACGTTCTCGAACGCCAAGCCGGTGTTCGTGCAGGCGCGATACGCGCCGGCGCGGCTGCTTTATCCGCCATACGGCCGCATGTTCGAGCGCGTGCTTGCGCTGCTTCGCTCGCGCAACGGCTGACCTGGCGTCAGCGGCGAACCAGCAGCCACGTCACATAGGCGATCGGCACGCGCGCCTCGGTGCTCATCGCGGACGCTCCTTCGTGATCAGCCTGACCGGACGCAGCGGTGGCGTCGCAGGCGGCCGGTACAGCGCATACACCTGGCGCACCAATCGCACGTAGTCGCGCGTTTCGGCGAACGGCGGGACGGTGTTGGCGCGAGACACGACATTGCCTTCGCCGGCATTGTAGGCGGCGAGCGCGAGCGACACGTCGTCCCCGAACCGCGCGAGCAGATCGCGCAGATAGCGCGTACCGATGCGCACGTTGATCGCGGGATCGCGGAGCTTGGTTTCCACGTCTCGCCGGCCGTCCGGCACGAGGCCGTAGCGCACACCCGTTTCGGGAATGATCTGCATCAGCCCGATCGCACCTCGCGTCGACAATGCGACCGGGTCGAACGCCGATTCGACGGCAATCACCGCCTTGACGAGCGCGGGGTCGAGGCCGTTCGCCCGCGCGTGCGTTTCGATCAGCGACGCGTACCGGCGGGAAAGACGCTCGTCGGTGGCGCGCGCATACAGCGGCGTGCCGGCCAGTGCGGAGCGCGCGTGTTCACGCTCGGTTTCGCCGGCATTCGGCACGTCGAGCGTCGTGTCGCCCTTGAAGAACAGTTGGTAGCGTGCGTCGACCTGGTGATTGGCGACGTGCGAGCGTCCCTGCTCGTCGACGTACGCCCAGAGATCGGCGCGAGCCGCGATCGCGTGCAGCGCGACCATCATGACCGCGGTTGTCGCTGCAATGCGTGTCATGCGCGCGATTCGGGCAGCATCCGCCGCAGCACGCGGTCATGTCGAGCGAAATGGTGATGGAGCGCAGCCGCGACATGCAGACCGATCAGCGCGAGCAGCGTCCACATCGCGACCTTGTGGATGTCGCCCGCCGTAAGTGCCCAGCGCGCCTTGGGCGCCGCGATGTCGGGAAGCGTGAACAGGCCGAACACCGTTGCGGGCAAGCCGTGTGCTGATGCGGACGCCCAGCCGAGGAACGGACCGAGGATCAGCACGAAATAGAAGACGCGGTGCAGCGCTTCTGCCATCCACCGCTCCCAACCGGAGGAGTCGACCGTCGATAGCGCGACCGGCGCGTACAGTCGATGGACGAAGCGAATCGTCATGACGAGCAGGATCACGGCCCCGAGGGAAAAGTGCAGGTTGATGAGCGTCCCCGGGCGCGTGTTGCGGCCGATCCCCGGCATCGACCACGACACGACGAATTGCGCGACGACCAGCGCGACGATCAGCCAATGCAGCGACTTCGCGACGCCACCATAGCCGTCGTCGAGCGCGTTCGCGCCGTGCAACAACGTTCCACCGATCGCGGGATCGCGGGTCATGAGCCTGGGCATGGCATGGCTTCGGATAGACAGGCGCGAGCGCTACAAGGTTCGTTCGTCGAAGCGCTCGGCAGGCGCCACGTGGGGCGCTGCAGGAGCAACGCACAAAAGCAAAAGGCCCCGCGGCAAGCCACGGGGCCTTGCGTCAGGGTCGGACGATCATTTGTTCGCCGGCAACTTCCCCTGGACGCCATCGACGTAGTAATCCATCTTCGACAGCGCGTCGTCGCCGATCACCTTGCTGGCCGCGAGGCGCTCCTTTCCTTCGTTGTCCTTCATCGGCCCAGTGAACGGGTGCAGCTTGCCGGACGCGATGTCCGCTTCGGATTGCTTGACCAGGTCCTGCACGTCCTTCGGCACCATCTTCCCGAACGGTCCCATCTGGATCATGCCGTCCTTGATGCCGCCCCAGACGTGATCGGGTGCCCACTTGCCGTCGAGTTCGGACTGCGCGACGCGTGTGTAGTACTTGTCCCAGACGTGCGTCACAGCCGTGAGCTGCGAATTGGGGCCGTACTTCGACATGTCGGAGTGATAGGCGACCGCGTAGATCTTCTTCGCCTCCGCAGCCTGCACGACGGCGGTCGAGTCGGTGTGGTGCGTCAGCACGTCCGCGCCCTGCGCGGCGAGCGTATTGGCGGCTTCGCTTTCGCGGCCCGGATCGAACCAGGAATTGACCCACACCACCTTGACCTCGGCCTTCGGATTCACGCTGCGCATGCCGCGCGTGAACGCGTTGATGCCCATGACGACTTCGGGGATGGGAAAGGCCGCGACGTAGCCGGCGACGTTGGTCTTCGTCATGCGTCCGGCGACGATGCCGGCCAGGTAGCGTCCTTCGTAGAAGCGGGCGTTGTACGTGCCGACGTTCTTGGCTGTCTTGTAGCCGGTGGCGTGCTCGAAATGCACGTTCGGGAACTGTTGCGCGACCTTGATCGTCGGATTCATGTAGCCGAACGACGTCGTGAAGATCAGGTTGTGCCCTGACTGTGCGAGTTCGCGGATCACGCGCTCGGCGTCGGCGCCTTCGGGAACGCTTTCGATGTATTTCGTCGTCACCTTCCCGGAGAGGTTCTTTTCCATCGCGAGCCGCGCGATGTCGTGCTGGTGCGTCCAGCCCGCGTCGCCGATCGGGCTCACGTAGATGAATCCGATCTTCAGCGGTTCCCTCGTCTGCGCATCGGCGGGCACCGCGAGCGCGGCGGCGAACGCGGCCAGCGTCGCGAGCGCCATCCTGCGGGTCATGCGGGACATCGTGGTCTCCTTTTGGAGAAAGGGCGGCCCAAACGGCTCGGGCCGGAATTGTACGCGCGCTTTGGACTTCGGGGTCAGAGCAATAAGTCGACTTATTGCTCTGACCCCAAAGTCATTCGGGGTGATACGCCTTGCCGAGCGACGCCGGCGCGTTCAGCTTAATCGTCGTCGCATCGCGCGAAATGATCGCGAGCACGACGATCGTCGCGACGTACGGCAGCATCGCAAGCAGCTGCGATGCCACCGCCACCCCAGCGGCCTGCGCCTGGAATTGCGCGAGCGTCACGCTACCGAACAGATACGCGCCGACGAGCACGCGCCAGGGTTTCCACGTCGCAAACACGACGAGTGCAAGTGCGATCCACCCGCGGCCCGCCGTCATGCCCTCGACCCACGAGGGCGTATACGCGACGGCGAGGAATGCGCCGCCGAGACCCGCACAGGCCCCGCCGAACAGCACGGCGGCGTAGCGGATGGCGATCACGTGGTAGCCGATCGCATGCGCGGATTGCGGAGCCTCGCCGACGGCGCGCAGCACGAGCCCCGCGCGCGTCCGATAGAGGAACCACTGCACGCACGCGAAGAGCACGAGCGATGCGTAGACGAGCGGGTTGTGGCCGAACAGCAACCTGCCGACGACAGGAATGTCGGTCAACCCGTCGACGTGGATCGGCGTGATCCCTTCGATGACAACGCTCAGGAAGTCGCGGCCGACGAATGCCGACAGGCCGACGCCGAAAAGCGAGAGCGCGAGTCCCGTTGCGACCTGGTTGGCGCGGAGCGTCAGTGCGATGACGGCGAACACGAACGCGAGCATCGCGGCCGCCAGCGCACCGGCGCCGACGCCAAGCCACGGCGACTGCGTGCGCGCTGCGACGATGAACGAGGCGACGGCGCCCACCAGCATCATGCCTTCGACACCGAGGTTCAGCACGCCCGATTTCTCGACGACGAGCTCGCCGAGCGCCGCGAACACGAGCGGCGTCCCTGCCGCGAGCGACAGCAACACGAGTTGTGTCAACGTGTCCATACGACCGGACGTTTCGCCCGCCGGTTGACGATCATGTTGCCGGTCGCGGCGCGGAGCCCGCGATGCGTAGGCGATAGTTGACGAACACGTCGGCGGCAAGCAAGAAGAACAGCAGCGTTCCCTGGAACAGGCCGGTCACCGCCGACGGCAGCGCGAGATTCATCTGCGCCGATTCTCCGCCGAGGTAGAGCAGCGACATGAGCAGGCTCGCGAGCACGATGCCGAGCGGATGCAGGCGCCCGACGAAGGCGACGATGATCGCCGCAAAGCCATAACCCGGCGACATCGACGGCAACAACTGTCCGATCGGTCCCGCCGCTTCGCCGACGCCGGCAAGGCCTGAGCACGCACCGCCGGCGAGCATACCGAGCCAGACATTGCGCCGCGCGGAAATGCCCGCGTAGTTGGCCGCCGCCGGCGCCAATCCTGCGACCCGCATCTCGAAACCAACGATGTGCCGCCGCACGAACAGCCATGCCAGCGCCACGATCGCAAGCGCGAGCGCCAGGCCGACGTTCAGCCGCGTTTCCGCCAGCAGATTCGGGAGCAGAGCGTTGTCGCTGAAGAGTTTGGACTGCGGAAAGTTGTAGCCCTCCGGATCGCGCCATGGACCGTGCACGAGCCACGACAGAAGCAGCGTCGCGACGTAGACGAGCATCAGCGACGTCAGGATCTCGTTCGCGTTGAACCGCGTGCGCAGCCACGCGGGAATGCCGGCCCACGCCATTCCCGCAACCGCGCCCGTGATGAACATGGCGGGCAGCAGA
>DASSEA010000472.1:0-12026 GCA_035696805.1 Casimicrobiaceae bacterium | reverse complement strand
ATCCGCTTCGATGGCCAGGTTGCGGTTTTCGACACGCGCGACGCGGCGAGCCCCTGTTACCACTGCCTGTTCGGCGAGGGCGACGCCCTCGAGGAAACGCGCTGCGCAACGATGGGGGTGTTAGCGCCGCTCGTCGGCATCGTCGGCGCCACGCAGGCCGCCGAAGCGCTGAAGCTCATCGCCGGCGCCGGCGAATCGCTCGTGGGCCGGCTGCTGCTGATCGACGCCTTGACGATGCAATGGCGTGAACTGCGCGTGCCGCGCGACCCGGACTGCCCGGTGTGCAGCACGCGCGACGTCGTGTCGTCGTCATGAAAGGCGCACGCCACGCTCCGGCGGCCGTGCTCGCGGCGCTCGTTTGCATCGCAGCGACCTTGCCTGCGGCGGTGGCCGCGGAAACGCCGCGCCCATCGCCGGCATTCGAGGCCGCCCACGCGGCGCTGGCGCCCGCGGAATGGCTCGCGATCCGCAGCGTGATCAGCGACCAGCTCGCCGCGCTTCGCAGCGGCGACGCGACGCGCGCGTTCTCGTTCGCATCGCCGGCGATCCAGGATCAGTTCGGGGACGCCCCGACGTTCCTGCAGATGGTGCAGGGAAGCTACCGTGCATTGCTCGCGGCGCGCTACACGGAGTTCCTGGACGGCGCAGTGATCGAAGGACGCACGATCCAGCCGCTGCGGCTCGTGATGAACGACGATACGGTGCTGGTGGCGCTCTACGACCTGCAGCGCGACGAACGCGGCGGCTGGCGCATCGCCGGCTGCGTCATCGCACCGTCGACGGTGCGCTCGACCTAGCGCCCGGTCACGAACAGGCGGTCACTTGCGGGCGCGAGCGAGCAACCGCTCGCACGCGCCAACCTCGCCGAGGTCGGACTGCTCACTCGCCCACGCCGTGAACTGCTCGATCGCTGCAGCGCGCTGCGCGACCTGCGGCGATTCCAGTGCGAGCGCAAAGTCGGGCGTCGCCTGCGCGCACCCTGCCGTCATCGCGAGCACCCGCGCGTGACGCGTCTGCGCGGCGGTGCGTGAGGAGGGATCCGGTGCATTGATTTCGTTGACTCGCGCACCGGCGAGACGCAGCGCAAACGTCGCACCGCGTGAAGCCAGCGCCTGCCCGGCGCTCGCGCACGCGATGCGCATCCGCTCGAGGCGCTGCCCCGGTTCCGCGCATAGCGCGCGCAGCGGCGGCGCCCAGGCGAGGTCGCGCATCGATGCATAGTTCGCAGCCGCCTTCGCCTTCGCAGCCGGGTCGACACCGGCATCGTAAGCGCGCAGGTACGACCACCAGCGCGCCGCGCCTTGCGACCAGTAATCGTCGAAGCGCGGAGCGCGCGCCGCCTGTTCGACGAAACTCGCGGCGAGATCGGCTTCACCGCGCTGCCGCGCGCGACCCGCAAGCAACAGCATCGGCACGCCATTGTCGCCATCACGACGCGCCCAGTCGGCAAGCCGATCGACCGCGTCGCACGGCGCGAGCGACGGTCTCACCGGTTGCAGACACGCGACGCCGAGCGACGCAAGATACAGGCGCTCGTCCGGCGCAGCGATGCGCGCGTCGGCGAAATGCCGGACCTGTGCTTCGATGTCGGTGGTCTCGAGATCGCCCGCGAGCCATGCCGTGCGCGGCTCGTTCGCAGTCAGCAGGCGGAGGCGCAGATCGGCGTCGAGCCGCTCGAGTTCCGCCTGCCAGCGCGACGCGGGCGCTTCACCGCCGCGTACTTCCGCGCCGGCCTGCGTGCGCACGACGACCGACGGCTCGTTCATCGGCGGCGCATCACGCGCGGGTGATGCTGCACGCGGCGAGTCGGCTCCGCCCGGCGCCATCGACGGCGGCAACGCGGGAGGTGCCTGCGCGAACGAGATCGACGCAACAACGCTTGCAACGCAAACGGCGGCCAACAGAGCTTTCGACATGGCGCTCATCCGAAGAGGAATTTTCGCTGCAGCGGCCAGCCGTCCTGTGGCGAGCGCTTGAAACCGCTCTTCGCGAACAGCTGCCAGCGCCCGACGACGTACGCCATCAGAACGGCCGCGTCCGCGGCGGCATCGCCGTGCCATGCATTGGCCGCCTGCGCGATGCGCAACGACTGCCGCAGCGCCGCTTCGAGCTTGTCGACGAACTGATTGATGCGCGTCTGCAGCCGCTCGTCCTCGTTGACCAGCGCATCGCCGATCAGCACTCGCGTCATGCCCTGGTTCTTCTCGGCGAAGCGCAACAGCATCACGACCGTCTGCTCGGCCTGTGCGACGCCGTCCTCCGACTCGGTCTGGATCTTGTTGACGAGCGAGAACACCGTCGACTCGATGAATTCGATCAGCCCTTCGAACATTTGCGCCTTGCTCGCGAAGTGCCGGTAGAGCGCAGCTTCCGACACCTCGAGCCGCGCTGCCAGCGCTGCCGTCGTCACGCGTTCGCCGCGCGGCGTTTCGAGCATCGTCGCGAGCGTCTGCAGGATTTGCAGCTTGCGTTCGCCGGGCTTGCCCGCCATGTGACTGGACAGCCCGTTACGCGCCCGCGCGCGGCGCGGCGTCGTCGGCGCGGATCATCGTGCCCACGCCTTCGTTGGTCAGCACTTCGAGCAGCAGCGCGTGATCGACGCGCCCGTCGATGATGTGCGAACTCTTGACGCCGTTCTTCACCGCATCGAGCGCCGAGCCCATCTTGGGCAGCATGCCGCCGCTGATCGTTCCGTCGGCGAATAGCCGGTCTATTTCGCTCGCCGTCAGGCCCGTCAGCAGCTTTCCGTTCTTGTCGAGCACGCCCACCGTATTGGTCATCAGCACGAGCTTTTCGGCGCTCAGCGTCTCGGCGAGCTTGCCGGCGACGAGGTCCGCGTTGATGTTGTACGCCTCGCCTTCGGTGCCGACGCCGATCGGCGCGATGACCGGAATGAAGTCGCGCGAGTCGAGCAGGCTGATCAGTTCCGCATCGATGCGTTCGATCTCGCCGACGAGCCCGATGTCGACGAACTCGCCGGAGTTCGTATCGCTTCGAAGCAGCATCTTGCGCGCGCGGATGAACGCCCCATCCTGTCCGGTCAGGCCGACTGCCTTGCCGCCTTGCTGATTGATGAGCCCGACGATCTCCTGGTTGAGTTCGCCGAGCACCATTTCGACGACGTTCATCACGCGCTCGTCTGTGACGCGCATGCCCTGGCGAAATTCGCTTTCGATGCCCATCTTTGCGAGCAGGTCGCCGATCTGCGGACCGCCGCCGTGAACGACGACGGGATTCATGCCGACGAGCTTCAGCATGACCACGTCGCGCGCGAAGCCGGCCTTCAGATGCGACTCCGTCATCGCGTTGCCGCCGTACTTGACGACGATCGTGCGATCGTGGAACCGGCGGATATAAGGCAGCGCCTCGGCCAGGATCTGCGCCTTGACGGCAGCTTTGACGGCATCGATCGGCATTGGCGTGGCGTGACGGAAGGCGTCAGGCGGACGAGGTGCCGGGCGATTGTACCCGAACGTTGCATGCCGCCTGCGACGGGCACCGGCGCACGAGTGAGCGCTGACAAGGGCCGGTGCGCGAACCGCGCGGACCGCCGCTGGTTTGCTATTGTTGCCGGCCATGTCGAGCTACCTGCCGGATGCCGTTCCGCTGGCCGAGGTTCGCCGCGCGCTCGTCACGAAGCTCCGCCACCACGGCGACGTGCTGCTCGCGTCGCCGGTGTTCTCGACGCTGAAGCGAGCGGCCCCGCATGTCGCGATCGATGCGCTCGTGTACCGCGACACCGCGCCGATGCTGGCGAACCACCCGTCGATCGACACCGTTCACGTCATCGATCGCGCGTGGAAGGCGCAGGGTCTGCGCGCGCAGGCGGCCGCCGAATACGCGCTGCTGCGAACGCTGCGCGCACGTCGCTACGACTTGCTGCTGCACCTGACCGAGCACCCGCGGGGCGCGTCGCTTGCACACCTGTTGCGACCGCGCTTCGCCGTCACGCGCGAACGGCCGCGCAGCGATTGGCTGTGGCGAAGCGCGTTCACGCATTTCTACAAGCTGCCTCGGCGTACGCCGCGCCACGCGGTCGACGCGAACCTCGACGCATTGCGACGCATCGGCGTCTATCCCGAAGCCGCCGACAAGAAACTCGTGCTGGTGCCGGGCGACGCGGCGAACGCGCGCATCGACGCCGTGTTCGCCGAGCACCGAATCGAGCGCGAGCGCTTCGTGCACGCGCATCCGGGATCGCGCTGGAT
The DNA here is from genome assembly GCA_035696805.1 of Casimicrobiaceae bacterium. GTDB lineage: Bacteria > Pseudomonadota > Gammaproteobacteria > Burkholderiales > Casimicrobiaceae > VBCG01. The sequence continues at coordinate 7,818 of DASSEA010000472.1, read as the reverse complement.
GTTCAAGTGCTGGTCGGCCGATCGCACCGCGGCACTATTCGACCGCATCGCTACGCTGGGGATGCCGATTGTGGTGACCGGCGCCCCGGAAGCGCGCGAACGTGCGCTCGTCACGGCGATCGTCGCCTGCGTGACGCCAGCCACGCGCGGGCGCATCGTCGATTTGACGGGGACGCTGTCGCTACCGGAGGTTGCGGCGCTGACCGCGCAAGCCCGCGTCTTCGTCGGCGTCGACAGCGCGCCGATGCACATGGCGGCCGCGATGGGCACGCCGGTGCTGGCGTTGTTCGGGCCGTCGGGCGAGTACGAATGGGGGCCGTGGATGGTGCGGCAGCGGGTGGTCGCTTCGGGCGCGCATCCCTGCCGGCCATGCGGGAACGATGGTTGCGGCGGCGGCAAGGTCTCCGAATGCCTGACCTCGCTTCCCGTCGACGACGTGTTCGCGCAATTCGAGGCGCTCGTCGCCGAAACTTCCGGCATCCGCAGTGCGACCGCCCGCTGATGCGGCTGGCCGTCATTCGCCAGCGCTATACGCCGTTTGGAGGCGCCGAGCGCTTCCTGGATAGCGCGTTGCAGGCGCTGCTGGACCGCGGCGTCGAGGTGACGCTCTACACGCGCGAATGGCGCGCGCCGCGCGAGAGCTGCATCGAGCCGCGGATCGTCGATCCGTTTCATATCGGCGGCTGGTGGCGGGACGCTGGCTTTGCGCGCGCGGTCTGCCGCACGCTCGCGAAGGACGACGCCGCACTCGTCCAATCGCACGAACGGCTGACCTGCTGCGACGTCTTTCGTGCCGGCGACGGCGTGCACGCGGCGTGGCTCGACGAGCGTCGCAGACACCTGTCGCCGCTGCAGGCGTTCTTCATGCGACTCAATCCGCACCATCGCTACCGGCTCGACGTCGAACGGCGGATGTACGCGAATCCGCGGCTGCGGGCGATCATCTGCAACTCGCGGATGGTGCGCGACGAAATCCGTGACCGCTTCGGCGTGGCGGATGACCGGTTGCACGTCATCTACAACGCCGTCGACACGTCGCTGTTCACGCCGGCTGTTCGTGCGCAGCGCGCGGACGTGCGGCAGCGCCATCGAATCGCCGGCGATGCGCTCGTTTACGTGCTGGTCGGCTCGGGTTTCGAGCGCAAGGGCGTCGCAACGACGCTCGACGCGCTCGCGCGAATCGACGCGCCCGCGCACCTGATCGTCGTCGGCAAGGACCGGCATCTCGATCGCTATCGCGAACGTGCGCGCGCGCTCGGCATTGCCGAACGCGTGACGCTGACCGGACCGGTGAACGATCCGCGGCCGTACTACGGTGCAGCCGACGCGTTCGTGCTGCCGTCGCTGTACGACCCGTGCCCGAACGCCGCGCTGGAAGCGATGGCCTGCGGTCTTCCGATCATCACCAGCACCCGCTCGGGCGCCGCCGAACTTGCGCATGCCGCCGACGCCGGGCTCGTGTGCGTGCCGGGCGATCCGCACGCGCTCGCCGCGCACATGCGGACGCTCTCCGATGCCCGCGTGCGTGAACGGTTGGGCGCGCAGGCGCGCGCGGCCATGCTGCCGCTCACGCCGTCGGCGATGGTTTCGCAACTGCTTGCGCTGTACGATCGACTGCTGGCCCCGACGCGCGGTCCGTCATAGCGCGCTGCTATACTGGACGCGTCGATACCCCGGCCGCACGAAAGCCTGCACCGCGGCTGGCTGCGCGCCACATCTTGCCTGACTCGCTGTCCCTCCTTCGCGCGGCACGCCGCGCCGACCCGAAATCGCAATGACCGGGCTGCGCCTTTACCGGCGTCTCCTGGACTACGTGCGCCCCTACTGGTGGGCGTTCGCGCTCGCCGTCGTCGGCATGGTCATCGTCGCCGCCGGCGATTTGATCATGGCGATGCTGGTCATTCCAATCGTGCGGAACTTCCAGAATCCCGATCCCGCGCGCACGCAGTGGCTCCCGCTCGCGGTCATCGGCGTGTTCATGTTCCGCGGCCTCGGCTCGTTCATTTCCGATTACGGGATGGCGTACACGGGGCATCGCGTCGTCTTCGACCTGCGTCGTGCGCTGGTCGACAAGCTGCTGCGGCTGCCGACGCCGTATTACGACATGACGCCCGCCGGTGTCATTCAGTCGAAGCTCACGTTCGACGCGCATCAGCTCGCGTCCGCCGCATCGGGCACGATCACCACGGCGATCCGCAGCTCGCTCACGATCACGGCGAGTCTCGTGTGGCTGCTGTACATCAACTGGCGGCTCACGCTGATGACGTTCTTCGTGCTGCCGATCGTCGCCGTCGTCATTCGCTATTTCAGCCGGCGCCTGCGCCGGATCGCGCGCGACGTGCAGACGCGCACCGGCGCGATGACGCACGTGCTGGAGGAGATGATCGGCGGCCACCGGATCGTCCGCGTCTTCGGCGGCGAAGCGTACGAACGCGCGCGCGCCGTCAAAGCGGCCAATGCGTTGCGAACGTCGATGACCAAGCAATCGTCGGCGAGCGCGGCGAGTTCGCCGATTTCGCAGGTGCTGGCAGCGATCGCGGTGGGCGTCATCGTCTGGGTCGCGCTCGCGCAAAGCCAGAGCGGAAGCCTCGACCTCGGCACGTTCGCCTCGTACGTCGTCGCACTGCTGACGCTGCTCGAGCGGATCAAGTCGTTGTCGGGCATCAACGCCGCGATCCAGCGCGGACTCGCCGCCGCCGAGAGCATCTTCGCGCTGCTCGATCGAGACGTCGAACCTGACGAAGGCACCGTGACGCTCGAACGCGCATCCGGCGAACTTCGCTTCGACCGCATCTCGCTTCGCTATGCCGGCGCGGAACGCGAGGCACTGACCGACGTATCGCTGACCGTGCGTCCCGGCGAGACGGTCGCGCTCGTCGGCAGCTCCGGCAGCGGCAAGACGTCGCTCGTCAACCTCGTTCCGCGCTTCTACGAACCGACGGCGGGCCGGTTGTTCATCGACGGGCATGACGTGACGACGCTGACGCTCGCGAGCCTGCGCGCGCAGATCGCGCTCGTGTCGCAGGACGTGCTGCTGTTCGACGATTCGATCGCCGCCAACATCGCGTACGGCGCGATGACCGACACGCCGCAGGAAGGCATCGAGCGCGCCGCGGCGGCAGCGCATGCGCTCGAATTCATTCGCGCGCTGCCGCAGGGATTCGATACCGAAGTCGGCGAGAACGGCATCCGGCTGTCGGGCGGCCAGCGGCAACGCATCGCGATCGCGCGCGCCATACTCAAAGACGCGCCGCTGCTGATTCTCGACGAGGCGACCTCCGCGCTCGATTCGGAGTCCGAGCGCCAGGTGCAGGCGGCGCTCGACACGCTGATGCAAGGCCGCACGACGATCGTCATCGCGCATCGGCTGTCGACGATCGAGCACGCCGACCGCATCGTCGTGCTCGACCAGGGACGGGTCGTCGAGGAAGGCAGTCACGCGGCGCTGCTCGCGCGCGGCGGCGTGTACGCGAAGCTGCACCGGATGCAATTCGCGACCGTGGCACCGCTGGCGGCATGAGCGATGCGACCGCGACGCCGCTCGCGATCGCCCACACCGAGTCGTCGCTGGGCTGGGGGGGCCAGGAGATCCGTACGTTGACCGAGGCCGCCGGTTTCATCGCCCGCGGGCACCGCGTCGTCGTCTACGCAGCGCCGGGCGCGCGCATCGTCCACGAAGCGCCGCGTTTCGGCGTGCCGATCGTCGCGTTGCCGATCGGGCGCAAACGCCTGCGCGGCGTCTTCAGCGTCTCGCGCGCACTCGCGACCGATCCGGTCGACATCGTCAACGCGCACAGTTCCACCGATGCATGGCTCGCCGCGCTGGCGTGCACGTGGCTCGTGCGCACGCGTCGTCGCGCGCCGGTGCTGGTTCGCACGCGGCACGTGTCTATCCCGGTGCCGCGCGATCCTGCGACGCGCTGGCTGTACCGGCGTGCGACCGCGCGGATCGTCACCACCGGTGTGGCCCTGCGCGAGCAGCTGATCCGCGACAATCGGTTCGACGCGGATCGGATCGACTCGGTACCCACCGGGATCGATGCCGCGATCTTTGCGCCGTGCTCGAAGGCGGCGGCACGGCACGCGCTGGGCCTGCCGCAGGCGACACCGCTGATCGGCATCGTTGCGACGCTGCGAAGCTGGAAGGGTCACCGCTTCCTCATCGACGCGCTTCCGCGTGTCGCACGTCGCGATGCCCGTCTTTGCATCGTCGGCGACGGTCCCCAGCGTTCCGCGCTCGAAGCGCAGGTGAAAGCGCTGCAGCTGGAAGCGCGCGTCATGTTCGCCGGCCAGCAAGCCGACGTCGCGCCGTGGCTCGCGGCGTTCGATGCCTTCGCGTTGCCGTCCTACGCGAACGAGGGCGTGCCGCAGGCGCTGCTGCAGGCGATGTTCATGGCCATCCCCTGTGTAACGACCGATGCGGGCGCGATTCCCGAGATCGCACGGGACGCGGATACTGCGCGCGTCGTGCCGCGCGAGGACGCCGCCGCGCTCGCGCGTGCGATCGATTCCCTGCTCGACGATCCGGAGGGCAGCGCGGCGATGGCAGAACGCGCACGCGCGTACGTCGTTCCGCGTTTTGGTCTGCCGGCGATGCTCGATCGCATGGAGGACGTGTTTCGCCGCGCGCTCGCCGCGCGTCCGCTGCAATGACGCTGCCGGGCGCCGTGCCGGGTCGTCGCGTGGCGGCGAGCCGCTTCGCGAGCCGGGTCGACGTCGTCACCCGTGCCCTTGCCCGACGTACGCGAGCGCGCGCCGAACCACGACACCCTCGCCGCATCCTGATCGCGCATCACCTGCTGCTCGGCGACACGCTGATGCTGACGCCGCTGGTCAAGAAGCTGCGCACGCTGCATCCGGAAGCGGACATCGCGATGACCGTGCCGCGCGCCATCGCGCCGCTGTACGCGACGCGACCCTACGGACTGCGCGCGCTCGCGTTCGATCCGCGCAGCCCCGCGAACGCGCTTTTTGGCGAGGCACCGTTCGACCTGGCGCTCGTCCCCGGTGACAATCGCTACGCGTGGCTGGCCGCCGCGATGCGCGCGCGCTGGATCGTCGCGTTCGCCGGTGATCGCCCGCGCGTCAAGAGCTGGCAGGTCGATCATGAAGTACCGTATGCGCAGGCACCCGCTGCGTGGGGCGACCTGGTGGCACAACTCGTCGACGGCGCGGCACCGGCACCGTATCGCACGCGCGAGTGGACCGCGCCGGCGTGTGCCGACTTCTCGCGGCCGGCGCCGCCGTATGCCGTGTTGCACGTCGGCGCGAGTTCGCCGCTCAAGCAGTGGACTGCGCAGCGCTGGCGCGAGCTTGCCACGTGGCTCGACGCACGCGGCCTCGCGCCCGTCTGGTCCGCCGCAGCCGGCGAGCTTGCGATCGTCGATGCGATCGATCCCGATCGGCGTTTTGCATCGACCGCCGGCCGCCTCGACCTTCCGCAACTTTGGCAGTTGCTCGCTCATGCCGAGCTGCTCGTCGCGCCCGATACCGGCGTGGCGCACCTCGGCCGCGTCGTTGGCGTGCCGACGGTGACATTGTTCGGTCCGGGATCGGCGATCCTGTGCGGCGCAGGCGATTTCTGGCGCGACATGCCGTACCGCGCCGTGACGGTCGATCCGTTTCCGTGCCGCGATCAGCCCGTGCTCTTCAAACGGGAGATCGCGTGGGTGAGGCGCTGCGGGCGCAGCGTTGCCGAGTGCCCGGAGCACCTGTGCATGCCGGCGATCGGTGTCGACGCCGTCCGCAGCGCGGTGACCGAGCTTCTCGACGCGCATCGATGAGCGCGAAGGGCCGCCCCGCGTCGAATCTCCGTCCACAAGACGCGTGGGGCGCATTCCAGTGAAGGCGACGTTCGCCGATGTCGCCGCGCGTGCGTTATGCGCGTTCCACGACCGTTCCATCACGATCGGTGACGCGAGCGACGACACCGGCGCATTTGCAAACGACGTCGCGCGCTTCATCGCCGCCAATCATCGAAACAACCGCCTGCTGTGGGACGAGGAGGATCAGGCGCGCAGAACCGACGTCGACGACGCGGCGATCGCCGCCAACAAGCGGGCGATCGATCTCTACAACCAGCAGCGCAACGACGCGATCGAACGCATCGACGAAGCGCTGCTCGCGCGTGTTGCCGGCATTGCGGTCGCGCCCGACGCATGGCACAACTCCGAAACCGCCGGCGCGATGGTCGACCGGCTGTCGATCCTCGCGCTCAAGATCCATCACATGCGCGCGCAGACGCTGCGCGCCGACGCGACGCAGGAGCACGTCGCGCGCTGTGCGGAGAAGCTGATGCGGCTCCAGCGCCAGCGCGACGATCTCGCCCACTGCCTCGACGCATTGCTCGCGCAGGCGGCCGAAGGACGCGCGTTCTGGCGCATCTACCGCCAATTCAAGATGTACAACGACCCGACGCTCAACCCGTACCTGTATCGCTCGGCCGCGCCCGACACGCCGTCGTGATCATCCGCCGAGCAGCGGATCGAGCGCCGAAAAAATCTCGTCGTCAGCGGCGTCGGCAATCGCGGTCGGCGCCTCGATGTAACGCGCGCGCGGCCCCACCGGGGCCCAGCGCGACGCGGGTGCCGAGTCGAGCGGGTCGGCAAAGAGGCCCAGCACGCCTCCGCCGCTCGCGGCCGCGAAGTGCATGAGCCCGGAGTCGGGCAGGATGCTCGTTCGCGCCGCGAAAATGAGTCCGAGCGCTTCGTCGATCGGTCCGCGAAACGGATGCACCTGCGGCGGCTGGCGCGCCAGCACCGCTTGCGCAAGCGCATCGTCGCCGGGATACGCGGCATTCGCAGCGGATCCCGGTGTCCACATCAGCACCGTCGCGAGTCCCCGCTCGCGCGCGATGCGCGCCGACCAGCGCACGACCTGATCCGCCGTCGGCTGTTTCTTGGCTCGGCGCGCCCCGAGGCCGATGACGACAAAACGTTGCGGCGCGAGCCCGCGCGCGGCGAGCCAGCCGTCGGCAAACGCCGTCGCGGCGGCGGGTACGGCGAATGTCGGCGCCTCGATCGCGCCCGAGGACTGCACGCCGAGCGGCGCGAGCAGCGCGAGCATTCGCGCGATCTCGTGACCGGTGCGCGGCGGCGGCAGCGCATCGGTCAGGCGTGGACCGTAGCGCGCACGCTCGCGCGCATACGCGACGATGCGCGACGCGCCGGTCGCCATCGCACGCCGGATCGCCCGGTGCGATTCATCGCCGCCCAGCACCAGTGCCCAGTCGAAGCGTTGCCGGCGCAAATTCAGCATGAGAGGGACCTGGCGCAACACCGCGAACACGTGCAAGCGGCGGCCGCTGCGCGCTCGCGGATACACCCACGTTTTGGCGAGCCCCGGATGATCGCGCGCAACCCACGCGTTGTAATCGTTGGCGAGCAGGTGGATTTCCGCGTGCGGCAGCGCCCGTGCGAGCGCGCTGATCACCGGCCGCGTCAGCAGCAGGTCGCCGAGCTTGTCCCGCTTGACGAGCAGGATGCGGTTAGAATCGGCGCCTCGCGTGCGGCGCGGTCGGGGAGATTCGTACAAGATCCGCGCAGGGCAGCCTGATGACCGATCATATCAACCGCTGGCTGCTCGGCTTCGCCGCGGCCTACCTGTTCCTGTTGCCGACGAACGCCGTGCGTCTTGCGCATTCGATCGCGTTCGCCGGCGCAGGGCTGCTCGCGGTGATCGTGTACGCCCTCGCGTCGCGCAATCACGTGACGCGCATACCGCTTGCCGGCCCGTGGATCCTGGTGCCGTTGTTTGCGTGGGTCGCGTGGTCGTGCCTGTCGCTCGCGTGGTCGGTCGATCCCTTGTATTCGCAGCGCC
>DASSEA010000471.1:0-2411 GCA_035696805.1 Casimicrobiaceae bacterium | reverse complement strand
CGCGCTCGGCGGGGAAGCCACGCGTTTGCAGGCGGAAACGCGCCGGCTCGTTCGCACCTTCTCGCTCCTTGCCCTCGCACTGTGCGGTGTGCTCGTGATCGTGTATGTCGTCACGCGCGGGGACTGGCTGAACGGCGTGCTTGCGGGGCTGACGCTCGCGATGGCGATCCTGCCCGAGGAATTCCCCGTCGTGCTAACGGTGTTTCTCGCCCTCGGCGCCTGGCGCATGACGCGCGTCAGGGTGCTGACGCGGCGCATCGCGGCGATCGAAGCGCTGGGCGCCGCGACGGTTCTGTGCGTCGACAAGACCGGAACCCTGACGCAGAACCGCATGGCGGTGCAGCGCATTTACACGCAGGGACAGCGACGCGAGATCGACCCCGGCGAGGGGCAGGCCCTGCCCGAGCCGTTCGCCGAGGCCGTGCGCATCGGCGTCCTCGCGAGCGAGCCGAACGCGTTCGACCCGATGGAGCGCGCGTTTCACGAACTGCATCGGGCGACGCGCCCACCGGGCGGTGAGCTCGTGCACCGCTACCCGTTGACGTCGACGCGACTGGCCGTGACGCATGTGTGGCGTCAGGAGGGCGCTTCACGCCTGTTGATAGCGGCAAAGGGGGCACCCGAAAGCATCGTCGATCTGTGCGGCATGGCGGATGCGGAGGCGGAGCGCGTGTTGCAGGAAGCGTCCACGATGGCCGAGGCGGGATTGCGGGTGCTGGCCGTGGCGATGGCGCAACGCGAGCTCGAGCCTTTGCCGGTCGATCTGCGCGCGTTCCGGATGGAGTGGGTGGGACTGGTAGGCCTCGCCGACCCGCTGCGGCCCACGGTGAAGCGCGCGATGCGCGAATGTCGCGAGGCAGGCGTACGCGTGGTGATGATCACCGGTGACTTTCCCGTCACGGCACGGGCGATCGCGCGCGAAGCGGGACTCGCTTCCGAACCGAGGTTGGTGACGGGGGCTGACCTCGAAGCAACGAGCGATGCCGGGCTGAGCGCCCGTCTTGCCGACGTCGATGTCTTCGCCCGCGTGGTGCCTGCCCAGAAGCTTCGCATCGTCACGGCGTTGAAAGCCGCTGGTGAGGTCGTCGTCATGACCGGCGATGGCGTGAACGATGCGCCCGCGCTGAAGGCGGCGAGCATCGGCATCGCCATGGGCGGGCGCGGAACCGACGTGGCGCGCGAGGCGGCTGCACTGGTGCTGCTCGACGACGACTTCGGTTCGATCGTTGCGGCGATTCGGCAAGGCCGCAGGATCTTCGACAATCTGCGCAAGGCGATGTCTTACCTCGTCGCCGTACACATCCCGATCGCGGGCGTCGGACTCGTGCCGGTGATGTTCGGCGGACCGCTCGTGCTGTTTCCCGCGCACGTCGTCTTTCTCGAGTTCGTGATCGACCCCGCTTGCTCGATCGCATTCGAGGCGGAGCCCGCCGAGCCCGATGTCATGCATAGGCCGCCACGCAGCGCGACTGCCCGACTCCTCGGCGGTCGCTCGCTCGCGCTTGCCGTTCTTGAGGGATGCATGGCCCTCGCGTTCACGATCGGCGTTTACTGGACCGCCATCGCGGCGGAGCTGCCGGAGCCGCGCGTGCGACTTCTCGCATTCACCGCGCTCTTCGTCGCCAACGTTTCGCTGATCTTCTTCACGCGCTCTGGCGGAAAACGCGTGTGGCGGCATATCGTCGCCGGCAATCGATCGCTGTGGATGATTTTGATGGTGACGATTGCCTCATTCGCCGCCGTCGTCGCGTTCCCGCCGCTGCGCGCACCGTTTCGGATGGCTGCGCCGACGCTCGCGGACGCACAAACAATGCTGGTGGCAACGCTGCTTCTCTGGTGCGGCCTCGCCATCCTGCAACGCGTCAATTCGATGCTCGTTGGACGCAAGGGGCAGCCGCATAACCTGCGGCGCTCCGCTGCGGGATCTTCGCCAGGGGGCTGACCCGATGCCGGCTTGCATCGTCAGGGCCGAGCGCACCCGTCAATGCGGTGGTTCAGTGCGAATGCGAAACCGGACGTCCACCTGGTCCTGCACCTGGATTGCGCCTCCGAGCACGGATAGCGGCGTGATGCCGAACGCCGTCTGCGCAAGCGTCAGCGTTCCGCTGACCTGCAACCCGTCGCCCGACCGTTCGAGCGCAACGGGAACACGCATGCGTCGAAGCGTGCCGTGCAGGGTGATCGAGACGTCGATGTCGCGCCGCGGGGGCATGCCGAAATCGAACGCTGTGCGATCGACACCGCGCACGGCGATCACGGCGAACGGAAAGCGATCGGCGTCGAGTGTCTTCTCGAGCATGTTGTGACGCGTGCCGGCGATCGCATCCGGCGAGGGCTCGCTGTCGAAGCCCGCTGCACGACGGAGCTCCGGTTCGTCGACGACCAGCCGATCGAGCCGTACATAAAGATCC